>DASZXF010000050.1:0-13319 GCA_035546055.1 Ktedonobacteraceae bacterium | reverse complement strand
AGTTATCCACATTTTTCCCCAAATTTGTGGATAACTTTGGGTTCACGGATGTGATTTTGGACCAACAAGGAATGGCAAAATAGATTATGAGGTGTTACACAATCATCATCGGTGAATGCCGCAATAATAACATATATTTCAATGATGTGTAAATGATGTTGAGGTCATGGTTTCCATAGGCGACAAAAATAATTCATCACACGATTTTAACGGACGATTACAGTGCTTAACAAATCGCTCAACGAGCGAAGGTACAGCTCGTCCTACATGAAATACCACAACATATAATGGGCCGCTTCGGCTGTTTCACCCATTGATAGATGAATGCAACGGTACGAATGACAGCACAACCAGAAGCTTGCGAGGAAGCGCAGCAGAGGCGAGATCTCAGCGCGGTATCTCGGAGATCTCGCTTCTGCTGGACATTTGCCTGTTTGTGCATCTATCGCGGCATTGGTCCGGTCAGGAGAGTTGCAGCAGGGAATGTCCGCTCATGTCTTTGGGTTGGGGAATGTGCAGCAGTTGCAGGATGGTCGGTGAAATGTCGGCCAGGATGCCATCGCCGCGCAGGCGGGCCTGAGCGAGATGTTCGCCGATCAGGTACAGCGGCACTGGATTGGTGGTATGGGCGGTGAACGGCTGGCCATTGCTGTAGTCGATCAATTGTTCAGCATTGCCATGATCGGCGGTAATCAGCAGACCGCCGCCGAGGGCCAGGGTGGCTTCGACAACCTTGCCAATGCCGGCATCTACCGCTTCTACGCCTTTAATGGTGGCATCAAGCACGCCTGTATGGCCGACCATATCGGCGTTGGCGTAGTTCATGACGACGAAATCGTATTCGCCGCTGCGGATGCGCTCAACGGCCAGGTTGGTGATGCCCGCCGCGCTCATCTCCGGCTGGAGGTCGTAGGTCGGCACTTTGGGCGACGGCACCATTTCGCGGTCCTCGCCACTGAAAGGCGTTTCGCGACGACCATTGATGAAATAGGTCACATGCGCGTATTTCTCGGTTTCGGCGGTGTGGAACTGCCGCAAGCCCTGCTCTGCGATGACGCGAGCAATGGGCATCTCCACTTCGTCCGCGCGGAAGGCCACCGCCGCGTCCAGGCCGGCTTCGTACTCGGTCATCATGACGTACTGGAGATCGGCCAGGCGCGGACCACGCTCGAACTTGCCCGCCGCCAGGGGGGTCAGTTCGTCCATGACAAAAGCTTTGGTCAACTGGCGGGCGCGATCAGGACGGAAGTTATAATGAATCAGCGCATCGCCCTCTTTGACTACCGCGACCGGGTGATCATTCTCCATAATCACGGTCGGCAGAATAAACTCGTCGGTGATCTTCTGATCATACGAGCGCTGAATGGCCTCCACGGCGGAGAGGGCACGCTGACCCTCGCCCCTGGTCATGGCCAGATAGGTGCTGCCGGTGCGCTCCCAGCGGTTATCGCGGTCCATGGCATAGTAGCGGCCAGTGACCGTGGCCACTCTGGCGGGATGGGCGGGGTTGATCTCGCTGGCACGAGCTTCGAGCTGACGCATAAACTCCACGCCGCCCGTGGGCGACGAGTCGCGACCATCGGTAAATGAGTGGATATAGACCTCATCGATGCCATGCTGAGCGGCCAGGCGCAGCAGGGCTTCGAGATGGCTGGCGTGCGCGTGTACGCCACCGTTGCCCAGCAGACCGCAGATGTGCAGGCGCGAGTTATTTTTCTTCACGTGCTCAATCGCGGCCAGCAGAGCGGGATTCTGGAAAAAGCTGCCATCGCTGATCGATTCGCTAACGCGCGTGTAATCCTGCAAGACACGCTTGCCGGCGCCGATGTTCTGATGACCCACCTCTGAATTGCCCATCTGCCCTTCTGGCAGACCCACGGCCAGGCCCGAAGTGCGCACCGATGTATGCGGCCACTGGCCGGCCAGCTTATCCAGATTGGGGGTACGCGCCAGGGCAATCGCGTTGCCATCTTTGCGAGGATTGATGCCCCAACCATCCATAATAATCAACACAAACGGGCGCGGACGCCCTGAAGATCTGATAGTCATGCGGTTGTATTCTCCAAAATGTAGTTTGTCATAGCAGGTAGGGATTGTGCCGCTCTCTATTGTATCATGAAGCGGGAGACGTGGCACCTGGTCCGTGAGAGCGAGAGGCTCGAAGATACCTCTCGCTCGGCGCGCGAGCGAGCCGCCTTGAGCAGCGACCGTCGCAGACGAGGGACGCGCGCACCTGGCGGGGCCAGCGCACACGTCTGAGCGCGAAGTGGTCAGGAGGAAAATGGCGGAGCTGCCAGATAGTTTGCCAGAGACCAGCTCAACACCAATGCGTTCCCACTCGCTTCGCCAGGAATGTTCTACAGGGAGATAATATGCCATGAGCATTAACAAACCTTTAGGGATGTGTTAAATCTTTGTATAGACCGACAAAAACCATCCCTGGTTGTCCTGCCACCCCATCATGTCATGTAAAAGGAGCGGTGATGCCTGCCTGCGCCGTGGTCCTGCAGCCGCTTTACTGCTGGCCGAACCCGGCGCAGGCAGGCGCCACCGCTCCTTTTACCCGTTATCTCCCCTGACAAAAGAGCGCGGGTGACTCAATGTTCGGAAGACTGTTCGCGCTGGTGACGGATGAGGTTGGCGTACCAGTGAGCGCTATCCTTCAAGATGCGGCGCTGGGTGGGATAGTCAACATAAATGATGCCGAAGCGCTTGCTATACCCATATGCCCACTCGAAGTTATCCATCAGCGACCAGACGAAGTAACCTTTGACCGGTACCCCCTGCTCCATAGCCTGACTCACGGCCTCGATGTGGTCGTGCAGGTAGGCGGTGCGCAGGGGATCATTGATTACGTCGCTGCTGCCATCCCAGGTATCGGGGAAGGCAGCGCCGTTCTCGGTGACATACAGCGCTTTGGGCGCGTATTCCTGGTTCAGCCAGACCAGCAGATTGCGCAGCGCGGTGGGATAAACCTCCCAATGCATATCGGTGTAGAGCGAGCCTGGCACCGGATCGAGCACCTCGCCCCGGCTCCCATCGGCACTGGCCCGGAAAACGGTACGCGTGTAGTTATTCACACCCAGAAAATCGATAGGAGTCGAGATGATAGCCATATCGCCATCCTTGATGGGAGGCGGGTCGGTATTCAAATCGGCAAACAGCCCTTCGGGATAGACCCCCCGGAACAGCGGATCGGTGAACCAGCGATCCTCGCGCCTGGCCTGCTCCACGCGCGCCAGGGTCGCGGGCTGCTCATCCGCCGCGTAGCCAGGAGTAAAGTTCAGGGTAATGCCGATCTGCGCATCGGGCCGCATATGAGCGCGCACGCGAGGGACGGCCAGTCCGTGTGAAAGCAGCACATGATGGGCCACCGTGCCGACCACCGGCCATTCCTGGTGGCCCGGCGCGTGTTCGCCCACGCCGTAGCCCAGATAGGCCACGCACCAGGGCTCGTTATGGGTCTTCCACATAGTCACGCGGTCGCCCAGGCGCCGCGCCACAATCTCAGCATAATCTGCGTAAGCATAGGCGGTATCCCGGTTAACCCAGCCGCCTTTCTCATACAGCGCCAGCGGCAAATCCCAGTGGTAGAGCGTCGTCACCGGCTGAATGCCGCGCGCCAGCAGAGCATCAACCAGGCGGTCATAGTAATCCAGTCCCGCCTCATTAACTGTCCCTGTGCCCTGTGGCAGCACACGCGACCAGGAAACTGAGAAACGATACGCGCTCAGACCCAGGGATCTGGCCAGCTCGATATCTTCGAGATAGCGATGATACTGATCAATCGCAATGTCGCCGGTGTCGCCATTGTGGACTTTACCCGGCGTGGCCGAGAACATGTCCCAGATCGAAGGAGCACGCCCGTCTTCGTTCGCCGCGCCCTCCACCTGGTACGACGCGGTAGCCGCGCCCCAGACAAAGTTCGCAGGAAAAGAACCCGGCAAATCAATCTCCTCTCCTGATTGCGGGTCGGTTTGGTCAAGTATGCTCATTTAGCCTCCTGAGGAAAGGTCTTTTGTTGTGATTGGGTAGTTGGCGAATAGAGATGGCAATGCGTCCAATGCCCGCCACCAAAATCCGTGCGCGCCGGGAACACTTGCCGGCAAACTTCCATCGCATGAGGGCAGCGCAGATGGAAACGGCAACCGCTCGGCGGCTTGATCAAACTGGGTGGCTCCCCGCGCTCAGGCGCGCCCGTAGCGTTGCCATTGCCCTCCGCTGCCTGCGCCATCCGATCAGGATCGGGCGCGGCAGAGCGCAGCAAACGCGTATAAGGATGCCTGGGGCGCCGGATCACCTCTTCAGATGGGCCACCCTCGACCATCTGACCAGCGTACATCACCTGCGTTTGTTCGGCGAAGTAACGCGCGCTGGCGATATCATGCGTGATAAAAAGAAAAGCCAGACCCTCCTCTTCCTTTAAACGAAGCAGCAGATTCAAAATGTCCAGGCGAATGGACACGTCCAGCATGGACACTGGTTCGTCGGCCAGCAAGACCAGCGGGCGCACCGCCAGCGAACGCGCAATCGAAACGCGCTGACGCTGTCCGCCGCTCAACTGATGAGGGTATTTATCCAGAAACTGCCGCGCGGGCGTCAGACTGACCTTCTCCAGCAAAGCCAGCGCCTGCTCCTCCACCTGGCGGCCATTGCGCGCGTGCCCATGCCTGAGCAGGGGACGGCTCAGATGATACCTGACGCTATGCGCTGGATTCAACGAAGAGAAGGGATCTTGAAAGACATATTGCACCTGGCGCAGGTAATGTTTACGCTCAGAGGAACGATGTAACTGAACCACGCGATCCCGGAAGACGATTTCTCCGCGTGTCGGCATGTGCATACCGGCCAGCATACGCGCCACCGTCGTCTTGCCGCTGCCACTTTCGCCAACCAGGGCCGTCGCCTGGCCGGCGTACAGCGTCAGCGAAGCATCCTCAACCGCCTGCACCACGCGCTTGCCCCCCAGCACCTGACTCAGCGGAAAATCCTTGCGCAGATGATCCGCCGTCAGCACAGCCTGACCTGAGCCACTGGAGCGACCGGCCACCGGCATAATATGCGTTTGCTCGTTCATGCTTTTCCTCCCTGACCGCTCAAAGTTCCCTGCGGATTCTGCGGCCTGTATTGACCATCATTCCCGTACAGATGACAGGCCACCAGCCGCTCGCCGGCATCCGTCACCCCAAACGGGCGAGCCAGCTCCGGGCGGGCCTGGAAACATTTCGCCCAGGCCTTGCTACAGCGCGGATTAAAGACACAGCCAGCCGGCACCTCGCGCAGATCCGGCGGAGAACCAGGAATACCGGTCATGCGCTCCATTGGTCCATCCAATGTAGGGAAAGAATGCAATAAACCATCAGTATAAGGATGGAGCGGACGCTGATACAAAGCCCGGCGCGAAGCCTTCTCCACCATACGCCCGGCATAGAGAATAATCACCTCATCCGCAATCTCCAGCAACAAGGAAAGATCATGGGTAATAAAAATGACCGCAAAGCCCAACTGCTGGCGCAAACGCATAACTTCAGTGAGAATATCTCGTTGTACAACAACATCAAGTGCGGTTGTCGGTTCATCCATAATAATAATATCTGGCGAGAGAGCAAGAGCAATGGCGATCACCGCGCGCTGACGCATGCCGCCGCTCAGTTCGTGCGGATAACTCTTCATGCGCTCCGGCGCGATGCCCACCAGCCTGAGCAACTCAACAGCTCGCTCGCGGCGCTGCTCCCTCGTCATATGCGGACGATGGACTCGCAGGGTATCCATAATCTGCTTTTCAAAGGTGGCGACCGGATTGAGAGCGTTCATGGCGCTCTGGAAGACCATCGCCAGCTCGCTCCAGCGGAACGAACGCAGTTCTTTGTTGTTCATGGAAAGAATGTCGATGGCGCCATCGGCATTCAGCTTGCGCGCGTTTCTGCCACTCCGCGCAGGAGAGGCCGAAGTGGCCTCTCCTTCCTGTGTGCGCGGATAGTACAGAACACGCCCGCCAGTCACGCGAGCCGGGGGACGCTGGAGCCGTGCGATGGCATACGCCAGGGTGGATTTTCCGCTGCCGCTCTCGCCCGCCAGGCCCAGGATTTCACCGCGCCGGAGCGTAAAGCTCACATTATTCACGGCGAAGACCTCGCCGCCAGCGCTATCGTACACCACGCTCAGGTTTTGCACATCTAACAAGACATCCGCATCCCGGCGCGCTTCTGGCCGGTTATATGCTGCGAACTGTACCATCAGGCCGCCGCCCTCCTCTGTTTCGGAACCTTGATCTTGCGCTCGTTGCGCAGATTGGGGTTCGCGATTTCATCAATACCAAAGTTCACAAACGTCAGAGCCGCGCACACGACCGCCACGCACAGACCGGCAGGCACGAACTGCCACCATTGACCGGTCAGCAAAGCGCCGTTATTCTGCGCCCAGAAAAGAATCGTGCCCCAGCTCGCCTGGCCGGAATCACCCAGTCCCAGGTATTCCAGCGCTACCTCGGCGCCAATCGCGTAAACGAAAGTTCCCACGAAGGTCGAGGCAACCAGCGCCACTTCGTTCGGCACAATTTCAAAGAAAATCACGCGGAACGACGACTCGCCAGAGGCACGCGAGGCTGTCACAAATTCGCGTTCACGCAGAGAAAGCGTCTGGGCTCGCAGCACACGCGCGCCATAGCTCCAGGATGTAATCAGCAACACCAGCGCGATCACATACTCATTTTTATTGACCGAGGCGCCATTCGCCAGGGCCGCGATGACGATGGCCAGGGGCAGACCGGGCAGCACCAGGAAAATGTTGGTGATCAGCGAAAGCACCTCGTCAATCACACCGCCAAAGTAGCCAGCAGCCACTCCGAAGATAATCTGCAGGGCCGTCGAACCAATGGCCGCGATAAAACCGATCATCAGCGACACGCGCGCGCCATAGAGCAGTTGAGACAGCATATCCTGACCCAGACCCGTGGTGCCCATAAGATGCTCCGCCGAAGGCGCCAGCGCGGTCGCCGAAACCTTATCGTTCGGGGCATAGTGGGTCAACACCGGCGCGGCCAGGGAAAGCAGAATGAAAATGGCCACCACAGTCAGACCAAAGGTAATTTTAGGATTAGCCGTCAGCGCCTTCCACAGACGCGAACCCGTCTTTTTTGTAACTTGCGCGAAAGAAGGGGAAGGAGCCGGTGCATTGATATTCACATTCGGATTTGAAACATTGGTCGTTTGCATCGTTTATTTTCCCCCCATGCGGACGCGCGGATCAAGGAAGACATACACCAGCTCGGACAGGAAATTCGCGATCAAGACAGCCAGGGCAATCACCAGGAAACAGCCCTCAATCAAAGGATAATCATCCTGGTTCACTCCCTGCAGAAGCGCATAGCCGATGCCGGGGTAGTTAAAGACGATCTCAGTCAGCAGAGAACCGCTCACCACCAGGCCCAGAGAGATCGAGAAGCTGGTCACGCTGGGCAAAATCGCATTGCGAGCCGCGTAATTGAACATCGTGCGCCGCTCAGGGAGTCCCTTGGCCTTCGCCATCAACACATAATCTTCGGCCAGGGTCGTCACCATCGTATTGCGCATAGTCAGCACCCAGCCGGCCAGCGAGCCAATCACCAGCGTCACCACCGGTAAAAACGAATATTGGGCCAGGCTACCGAGGAAACCGAAACTGAATTCAGGGCCATTGGGATAACTAAACACATCGTAAGCGCCGCCCAGGCTATTGGGAAACCAGCTCAGCGTCACGGAAAACACATAAATCAGTCCCAGCGCCATCCAGAAGTAAGGAACCGCCGAAAGGAAGGTCAGAATAGGAGGAATAGACGTATCCAGGAGCGATCCGCGTTTCCAGGCCACGAGGATGCCGATCAGCGTGCCAATGATAAAGCTAATCGTCAACGACACGCCCACCAGACCAATCGTCCAGGGCAGATCAGCGGCCAGGATGCTCGACACCTGGCTGGGGTACTGCGAGATTGACACGCCCAGATGGCCCGTCAACACAGACGTGAGATAGTTCCAGTATTGTTGCCAGATGGGTATCTTAGGGTCAACATCAAATTCAGTCAAGAGAGCCTGGTAGAGCTGCGGAGTCGGATTCTTGGCTTGAATTTTGCCCAGGTAGGCCAGGGCAGGGTCACCTGGCATTAAGCGGGGTAGAACAAAGTTCACCGTTATGGCTGCCCATAATGCTACCAGGTAGAAGCCCGCACGCCTCAAGAGATAGCGCATGACTCTATATCTCCTTTGAGTAAGGTATGAAGAGGCATTCCCCAGGTGCAGGATCAGACAGTGCTAACCTTTAAGGATGCCTATGCAGGAATTGGCAGGCGTCTATCCTTCCGCCCCCCACGCGTGTGAGAGGCGGAAGGATCAAACGTAAGGGTAAGACTACGAATGGTTCATCGAGAGACTAGGCAGCCGGCGTCAGCTTGAGGATTACCATCTCAAAGTCGGGAGCCTGGTACGGAGCGCCATAGCCATACGGATTTTCAGCCGTGGGCCAGCCGGTCCAGTGGGTCGTCGTGTACTCATCCCAGGCCACGTTCGCGGTCAGCGGCAGGACCGGGAGTTGCTCAACAGCGATCTTCTCGATCTCCTGGATCGCGGCGATCTGAGTAGCCTGATCATTCGAGCTCTCATACTTCGCCAGGGCAGCGTCAATCTGCGCGGCATACTGGCCGCCGGTCTGGGCGTTCCAGCGCTCGAAGTTGGTGCCGGCAACAACCTTACCAACGCCGTTGGTGCTCTGCAGCAGACCCTGATAGTCGTAGTACGGAGTCGCGCCACTGTTGGTCCAGCTCACTGCGGCGTCATAGGCGCCGGTGGAGATGGCCGTGTAGTACGGATCATAGCCGCTCTGGAAGTTCGTCGACGCGTTGATATGAGCCGCCTGGAGGTCATGCACGATGTTCTGCACATCCTGCGCCCAGTCGCTCCAGGAGCCAGGAACGTCGATCTGGAAGGCCAGTTCTTTGCCGCTGGCGTCAGCGTAGAAGCCCTTGCTGTCTTTCTTGAAGCCAGCCTGCTCCAGGTACGCGTCAGCCTTGTCAGCGCCATACTCGAAGGCCTGATTCTGGTACTCAGGCGCAATCCACTGGGAGAAGGACGGAATGACACCGGTGATGTTGGTCACTTTGGCATACTTCGCCACGCCATTCGGCAGAGCATCGCGGTTGATGGCCGCGCTAATGGCTTTACGTACCAGCAGATTGTTGAAGGGAGCATGGGTCAGGTTCAGGTACAGGTTCACGGTGTTGCTGGGAGCAAACCACGTGAAATTGTGCTTAGGATCTTTGCCGGTGAACTGAGGATCGAGATCCGGGTTCCAGCCAGTGCCCATCCAGTCAAGTTTACCGGTCACCATCGCGGTGATCGCCGTGGTGTTGTCTTTGATCGAAGGAATTTCAATCGTCTTCACCGCCGGCTTCGTGCCCCAGTAGTTGGGGTTCGCCACGTAGGTGATCAGGCTCTGGTTGAAGCTCTTCAGAGTGTAAGGACCGGTGCCAACCGGGCTCTGGTCGTTGGCGAATTTGCTCAGATCGCCAGTCTGCTTGGACCACACATGCTGAGGCACGATGAAGACCTGGTCGCCGATATGGAAAAGCGCGGTGCTATCAGCATGTTTCAGGGTGAAGACCACCGTGCTGGCGTCCGTGGACGAAACAGACTTCAGGGTCGAAGCCCAGATGCCGTTCGCGTCCAGCGAAGCATTCTTCTGCATGGCGGTGAAGGTGTACACCACATCATCAGCCGTGAAAGGCGTGCCGTCGTTCCACTTCACATCCGTGCGCAGCTTGAAAGTGAGCGTCGTCAGATCGCTGGAATACTGATAGCTCTGCGCCAGCCAGGGAGTAGTCTGGCCATTGTACAGGTTGGTATAGTAAAGGGTCTCAAAGAGCAAACCCTGCGTACCAAAGTCACTGCCCTGGTTATTATTAAAGTACGGGTTGAAAAGATCGCCAATGGTCTGACCAGGAGCAGGCGTCATGCGCAGCGTCGTGGTTGTGGGGCCGTTGCTCGTCGATGGACCAGATGTGCCACCACAGGCCGCCAGCAGCATGACCAGAGCGCCCAACAGCAGCACGGCCATCTTACCGGTCAACTTGGACCTGACTGATTTACCAGTCATGAGGAACCTCCTAACACTGGAATATTCTAGAATCGTTCACTGATTCGTGGGAACCGCTACGATAGACAGTCCCCAAAATACCGATTTCCGGCAAAACCCCTTTTCATCATGCAAAGGGGGCCTTTCACTCTCGCGCCCTCACCTCCTTCAGTGGTCTATACATCAGGACAACACGACTCCCCTACACCAGGCAGTTGTCCATGCCGGTGCATACAAAGAGTTCTCTATTTGGATCGAAACCTAGCGCGAAACGGATTGCACGACGCCACAAGATTCCCGTACAATCAATTTCGTGGGCAGCAAAATCCGCAGATTCTTGCTGTCTCCTTCCCCGGTTCCAGAGAAAGTCTCAATCTTCCGTTTCAAGGGATAGTTTCTGGGATCAATCATGGACAGCAGCAGCTCGCAGGCCAGTTCGCCCATCTCCCGATGCGGTTGCCTGACGGTCGTGAGACCGGGCTTGGCAAAGGCGGCGATAGGCATATCGTCAAAGCCGATCAGGGCCATATCGCCCGGAATACGCACGCCGTATTGTTCGGCCATGTCGATCACGCCAAAGGCCATCTGGTCGTTGGCCGCGAAAATCGCGGTGGGGCGCTCCTCGGGTGGCAGAGAGAAGATCTGGTGAGCGCATTCCCGCCCGCCGATTTCATCAAAATCGCCCTGCCAGATCAGCGCGGGGTCCGGCTCCAGACCGGCCTCCCGCAAGGCCTGACAATAGCCCTGATAACGCTCCTGTACACAGATGTAGTCCGCCGGACCAAGGATATGGCCAATTCTCCGATGGCCGAGGTCGAGTAAATAGCGCGTTGCCTCATAGGCGCTGCTGATGTTGTTAATGCCAATCCAGGGCGTGCTGCTGGGAGCTACCTGATCTTCGATAGTCACAATCGGCACCCCCTGTTTATACAGGTGGTCAAGATGACTACCTAACTGTCCAGGCATAATGGCGAGTAAACCTGTGCTGAGCTTCATAGCCAGAATGCGATCCAGCACATCACTATGGTTGCGCGCCGGACCCATGGTATAGAGCACAACTTCATAGTCCGTCCTGTCCGTCACTTCAGCCACGCCCAGCATGATCTCTGGCACATACGGCCAGATCAACGGGGGAGCAAGCACGCCGATCAACTGGGTGCGCCCACCGCGCAGAACGGTGGCGGTAATGCTAGGTACGAAGCCTTGTTCATTCACGATCTTCATAACACGGTCGCGAATTTCCGGGTCCACCGTGGGTTTGTGATTTAAGACGCGCGAAACGGTCGCTTTTGAAACTCCCGCCAGCTTAGCGATATCTTGAATCGTTAACTTTTGCTTCATCCTATGCCTCTGATTTCTCTATTATCCTGTCCCCCCGCTGGTTCAGGTTTCTTAGGTTGATACATAGAGAGAAATCGATTTCCTTGACAAGAGATTACCGAGAAACCGATTTCTTGTCAAGTGTTTTTGTAAGGAATTTTGAGGAACGCGGCAAATTGGTTAAAATTGTTGAAAAGGTGGGGGTGATGGGTGGGCGATGTGCCCTTCTTTAACTCAAGAAGGGCACGACGCCGCCAAAATTCTGGTAAAGCAGGAGGATATTGAGCAGCAGGATGACGCCGGCGCAGAGAACGGCCAGGATGGTGGTGATTCTACGATTGACCAGAGCGCCCATAATATTTTTGCGACTGGTGAAGATGACCAGGGCGATGACTGGTACAGGCAGGACGAAGCTGAGCACAACCTGGCTGACGACGAGCGCCCGCGTGGGATCGACGCCGATAGCGATGACGGCGATGGCTGGCAGCATGGTGGCCAGGCGGCGCACCCAGACGGGAATGGTAAAGCCGACAAAACCCTGCATGATGACCTGGCCGGCCATAGTACCTACGGTTGAACTGGAGAGGCCAGAGGCCAGCAGCGAGATGGCGAAGACGAGGCCGGCAGCCGCTCCCAGCAGAGGGGTAAGTGTGCGATAGGCGGTGGTGATATCGGCGATATTGTTCTGTCCGTGGGCGTGAAAGGTCGCGGCGGCCATATAGAGCATGGCCACGTTGACCAGTCCGGCCAGCCCCATAGCGATGATGACATCGGGTATGGTGCGCCGGAAGATGCGCCGGGCCTCCTGCTCGCCGCGCGGCACGATGCGCTGCTGCATCAAGGACGAGTGCAGATAAATCACGTGCGGCATAACAGTCGCGCCCACGATGCCCACGGAGAGCAGCGTGCTGGCCGCATTGCCCTCCCACGGCAGCACCATATGCAGACCCACCTGCCCCCAGTCTGGCCGCGAAAAGAGCGTTTCCACGACATAGCAGAGCGCGATCACGGCCACGAGCGCGCTAATCACGATTTCCAGGGGACGAAACCCCCGGCGCTCAAGCAGAAGGATCAGGTAGGTAATAAGTCCGGTGATCAGAGCAGCGGTAAACAGCGGCAGACCGGTCAACAGATAGATAGCCAGGCTCGCGCCCAGAAATTCCGCCAGGTCAGTTGCCATAGCGGCGATCTCCGAGGCCAGCCACATCAGATAGACGATTGGACGGGGAAAATGCTCACGGCTCAGCTCAGCCAGATTCTTGCCGGTGGCCAGGCCCAGTTTGGCGGATAGCGTCTGCAAAAGCATGGCCATCAAATTCGCTACCACGACCACCCAGAGCAAGCGATAGCCAAAGGCGCTGCCCCCCTGAATATTCGTGGCAAAATTGCCAGGATCGACATAGGCCACGCTGGCCACGAAAGCCGGTCCCAGAAAAGGTAAAATAGCCCACAAACCTTTCGCCCGGCCCTCCAGAGCCGCGCGAGCAGCCCCGCGCGTTCCTCGCGTCTCCTGAGTCACCTGCTCAAGCGCGACCTCTGCCTTCCTCGATTGTACACGCATGTGCTTTGCTCTCCCTCAAATTTTTAGTTCTCTAAAATTTAGATTACACAACAAACAAAATTTTGTCAATGGCTGTGAAAACCTTTTTCTTGCACTGCAAAAAGATGCCTGCCTTTTGCCCGGCAAAATCACTCGGCAGTTCCCCCACCCCTTGCAGCCCGCAAGCGGGCTGTTATCGTATTACGTGCTACATTCGTTGTTTCGACTTCTAGTCGAAACAACGAATGTAGCACGTAATACGATAACAGCCCGCTTGCGGGCTGCAAGGGGTGGGGGAACTGCCGAGTGATTTTGCCGGGCAAAAGGCAGGCATCTTTTTGCAGTGCAAGAAAAAGGT
>DASZXF010000049.1:0-6967 GCA_035546055.1 Ktedonobacteraceae bacterium | reverse complement strand
CCTGATTGCCTGCCTGTTCGCAAGTTTCTAGGACACCTGAGTAGTTACAAAGCCTTTATCTCATCCAGAGTATAGCAAGTGAGGAGCATTCTGTCCAGGCATGCAGTTGCAGCAGCAGGGCTTTTTCGTTTTCCCGTTTTGCCTCCGCTGCCTCGCGCCGCCGCAGGCGGCGCGAGGCAGCAGAGGCAAACCGGGAAAACGCAAAAGCCCTGTTGTATCAGGAATGCGGAAGCGCTCTTTCCTCTTTTTGAGAAGAATGAGGTGAGAGACGACCATGTAACATGTCTCGTTCTCTTGCCCCATTCTCCCTTGCCGGTTCACGATAGGGAGCCGCGATGTGCTGCGACATCAGACAGGCTGACGAAACCTGCGCTCATCTGGTCAGCAGTATGCTAATCCGGCCTATAAAGATTTCCGCCGTTTACTGGGAGACGAGCACCCTGCGCAGGCTGATTTCGAGCGGCGAATAGTTGCCGTCGCTGCGCTGCGTTTGCATACGCTCGGTCAGCGGTGTGGTGCGATTGCACATGAAGCGCGGGATGCCTGAGTGATTCTGGGCGGAACTGTGATAGAGAAAAGGATGGCAGAGAAAGATATCGCCGGGAGAACCGGTTGCCTCAATCACGCGCAGCGTGTTGTTATCTTCATCGGTGTAGGGTGTTTCCATGAAGTATGCGACGCGGTTCTCAACAGGAGAGGCTGCCTGGCCGGTTAATCTGGCCAGCCAGGGATGGGCGCGACTACTTTCGGTGATGGCCTGGCGGTGCTCGATACCCTCGGGGTAGCTGGCGAGGAATCTGGTCACAATTTTATGCGAGCCGGTGGCGACGGTGGTGGCTCCGCCGTGGTGCCCAACCTCCGAGAAGAGGCAGAGTAGCAGCAAACCCTGCTCGGGGCTATCGACAAAGTGGCGAAAGTAGTTGCCGTCCCAGTGCCAGCCGGTAGTTGGTACATCCCACGGCTCCTGGCTGCCCAGCGAGAAGTTGACCGGCCACCAGCCCCACCTGGTTTTCTGCTGCGCTTCGGCGTAGCGGCCTCGCCCAACCAGATCTTCGATGGCCTCGATCAGGCGCGGAGTGACACATGCCTGGAAGACAGGATCATCGTATGTCTCGTTGATGCGCACCATCGGCTGGGTCCAGGTGGCGCGGTCATCTCTCTGCACACCTCGCTCGGCCAGGCGTTCCCATAAAAAGGCCTGGGCCTTCAGCGCTTGCTGGCGTGGAAAGGCTTCCTCCAGCTTTGTGTAGCCCTCTTCAATAAACTGCTCAACTTGAGCATCGCTCAGGACTTTCAACGTCGTCATGAAACACTCTCCTTGTGTCTAGCGGTGGAAATATGCGTGGAAAAATGGCTGGCGAAAAACACCAACGCGCAAAACCGGCTCCTTTCTCATTGCTGTGGCTGGACTATCTCTGCCGCTGTTCCGACGTTCCGCCCCTGCACCCTTCCCTCACAATGAGGGAGGGGCGCAGGACTCGCGCACGATCAGCGAGGTGGTGAGTTCGGCGCGAATGCTGTCCAGCGGTTCCCCGGCGATCAGACGTAGCAGCATACTGGTAGCTGTGCGCCCCATCTCGGCCAGCGGCTGATGGATGGTGGTCAGGGTCGGCGTGACCAGCGCGGAGATCTGAACATCATCGAAACCGATCACGCTCATTTGCTCAGGAATGCGTATGCCTCGTGCGCGCAGCGCGCTGTAAACGCCCATGGCCTGCACATCACAACCGGCGAAGATAGCGGTGGGAGGATCGGGCAAATCCAGCAGCGCGCAGGTCTGCTCATAACCGGTCGCCTGGTCGTGGTTGCCTGGACGAATCAACTCCGGGTCAATGGTGATGCCGGCGCTTTCCAGGGCGGCGCGATAACCGGCAATGCGGTCAAGACTGCAGCGCAGGGTCGCGGCTCCGCTAATCAGGCCGATGCGACGATGCTTGAGGGAGAGCAGATATTCCGTGGCTGTGCGCCCGCCCAGCCAGTTGGTCGCCCCCACGGATGGCACATCAATTCCCAGTTCGCCGCGATGATCAACCACCACAAAAGGGATGTCGCGGCGGCGCAACTCGTCCAGTTGATGCGACTGACCGCGCGCCAGCAACAGGATAACCCCGTCAGTGGAGGCGCTCAGCACCCTGTCCAGCCATTGTTGCTCCAGGTCGTAGGTCTGGTACGTCACCGAGAGCGCCAGGCGAAAGGCTGTGCGCTGAATGGCCCCCGTCACACCGCGCACCACTTCAACGGTGTACGGACTATCCAGGTCGGGAATGACCAGATCGACCAGGCCGCTGGTGCCCTGGCGCAGCGCGTTGGCCATGCGGTTGCGAATAAAGCCACTTTCCTGAATAATGCGCTCCACGTGGGTGCGCGTTTCAGGGGCCACGTCAGGACGATTGTTCAGCACGCGCGAGACCGTGGGAATGGACACCCCCGCCTTGCTGGCGATCTCCGCGATGGTCTGCCGTCTGCTGCTTGCTTGCTTTTTGTCTTGATTCATTACCGGTATCCTTATCGGAACATATTTCAAGTATGCCAGAGAAAATGCCAGTCTGTCAACCATGATTGCGCGCTTCTGTTTTATCTCCGCTCCTATACTGAGAGTGGTCAACCGCAGAGAATACGCAGAAAGAGCTGCTTTCTCAGGTTGCGTTTACTTTACTTCAATTAACTTCCTGAAGGAGGAAATGTCAATGGCAACTGCGAGCCCGAAAGAGGTCGAAAAGAGCCTGCAAGGTGTGGATTATCCGGCGAAGAAGCAGGATCTGATCAATCATGCCAGGTCGCATGGTGCGGATCAGCAGGTGATAGACACGCTAAATCAACTGCCCGAGCAGAGCTTTGAGAGCCCCATCGGGGTGACAAAGGCGCTGGGTGAACTGAATCGCCGCTCTGGTGGTACATCTCACTAAGCTTGCGAACCAGTTACGGAGTCCGCGCGAGGGAGGCAACGGTAGCAAAGCTGTTGCCTCCCTTGTGTTCTTCAGTGTTCGGGCAGCAGGTCGGCGGCGTGTTCGGCTCGCAGGGCAGCCCGCAGCAGAGGCTTGGCCCGGTGAAAATAGGTTTTGACCGTGGCTTCTGGCATGGCGACGATGGCGCTGATTTCGGGGAAGGTGAGCTGGAGCAGATAGCGTAGAAGCACAATGTCCCGGTAATGAACTGGCAACTGGCCGATGGCCCCGCGCAGGATACGTTGCAATTCGTGATGTTCCAGAATTTCCTGGGGGAGTGGCCTGGTATCCGGGATGATCATCAGTTCAGTCTCCTCGGCATCGGCAGGCTCGATCTCCGAAAAGTGCAGGCAGCGCCGGCTGCGCAGTTCATCGATGGTCCGATTGTGCGCGACTCTGAACAGCCAGGCTTTAAATGATTTCTCCTGGTGCAGCGTCGGCAGCGAGGAGTACAGGCGCAGCATGACCTGCTGCAAGACATCGCTGGCGCCATCGTAATCGCCCAGGAGGTGGTGAATAAAATGAAACAGCGGGGCGCTGTAGCGCGTGACCAGCGCTTCAAAGGCGCGTTCGTCGCCCTCCAGAGTCAGGCAGGCCAGTTGCCCATCGGGCAGATTTCCCAGAAACACTTTTTCTTGCTGTAAGAGAGCCATGGTATACGATCCTTTTCAGCACAAAACAGGATAAGAGAGATGCCAGGTAAAAAAGCCAAGAACTGAGAAAGAAGTTCTATGCGCTCCATTCGGCTGTTTTCCAGCGGCGCAGAATAAGCTGGTAGCTCTGCTGAACCCATTCCAGTGACATATCTATCACTCCTGAGAGCCACCTTGAGTTGCATCTTTTTACGTATTTCTCTTGCATTGGAGGAATCCCCTTTGTTACTGGTTCAGCTTTTTTAACACAAGCAGAAGCATATGCCGGATACTTGCCTCTCTCGGGCTGTCTTGTGGAAGCGGACGGGAGAGATCATCTGCCGCGCTTGATATCTGCATATTGGCAAATATGCTCATTAGACGGGGTGTATACCAGGAAAGAGGAGCAGTTGTGTGCGTCAGTTGATGGCGACTGGCTTCTCTGACCAGACATGGGCGGGTGGTCTGTTGCCCAGGCCTCCGCCTGTGAACGCTGGCCCAGGCAAATGCGTCTCAGCGCTGCTGGCGCATTTTCTCAAAGGAGTTTCTATGTTTCACCATATCAAAGAATTGCAATTTGATGCGCGTGTCTCCGGCCCGGACCCGCGCTTCGCTACGCTGCTGTTGGAGCAGTTTGGCGGGGCCAACGGTGAGCTGAAGGCCGCGATGCAGTATTTCGTCCAGGCTTTTGCGGCTCGCCAGCCGTATCCTGATAAATACGACCTTTTGATGAGCATTGCGGCTGAGGAGTTCAGCCACCTGGAAATTGTTGGCGCGACGATTACGATGCTGTTGAAGGGCGTGAACGGCGAGTTGAAGGACGCGGCGGAGCAGAGCGATCTGATGCGTCTGCTCCAGGGCAAGAGTGAGCGCGAACAGTTGATTCAGGAGGCCGCGACCAGCCCGGAGTTCCTGGTGCTCTCCGGTGGAGGTCCGACGGTGACCAACTGCCAGGGCACGCCCTGGATCGGCTCGTATGTCAATGCCAATGGAGATCTGACCGTCGATCTGCGCTCGAATATCGCCGCCGAGTCGCGGGCCAAGATTGTCTACGAGTACCTGATGCAGTTTACGTCTGATCCGTATGTGCAGGAGACGCTCAGGTTCTTGATGACCCGCGAGATAGCGCACATGCAGATGTTCACAGCTGCGCTGGAGAGCATTCAGCCGAACTTCCCGCCTGGCGTGCTCCAGGGCGATCCGCGCTTCACCCATACCTTCTACAACATGTCCAACGGGCGCAGCTCGCGCGGCCCGTGGAACCAGGGTCAGGGTCCGTGGGGTCCGGGCGAGAGCTGGGAGTACATCGCTGATCCGGTGCAGCACTTGATGCAGACGCGCGGCAACACCCAGCAGCCGGTGAAAGGGACGAACCAGACGCCGCAGCAGGTGGCGCAGATCAACAAGCAGCAGAGCCAGCAGCGCAGCCGGGAGATTGAGCAGGCTATCTCCAGCGAGCAGAATACCTGGAGCTTTTCCGGCAAGCCGTAGGGCTGTTTGAGCAGGGGCGAGCGCCAGCCGCGCCAGGGTGAGAGGAGCTGGTCGTCATTGCCTGGAGTTCTTCGCGGCACGCCGGACCTGGCGACCGGCGTGCCTCTTTCCTGGCGCGTATATGTGTGGAAGCGCGCTTTTGTGGAGGTGGAATGTGCCTGATCTTGAAGCATGTACAGCATCCCAGGGCGTCCAGGGCGCGGACGAGAAACAGGCGATTATTGTCATTGAATATTATACCGATCCGCTCTGTTCCTGGAGCTGGGCTTTTGAGGCGCCATGGCGCCGGCTGCGCTACGAGTATGCCGGGCAGCTTGCCTGGCATTACCGCATGGGCGGCCTGCTGCCCGACTGGGAGAGCTATGCCGATCCGCTCAACGAGATTCACAGTCCGGCGCAGATGGGGCCGCAGTGGTTCCAGGTGGGCGAACTCTCCGGGATGCCTCTCGATCCCCGGCTGTGGCAGGTGGACCCGCCTGATTCGTCGTATCCGGCCTGCCTGGCCGTCAAGGCCGCCGAGGTTCAGGGTCAGCAGTGCGCGGAAAACTACCTGCGCCGCCTGCGCGTAGCGGCTCTGCTGGAAGGTCGCAATATCGCGCGCCAGGAGGAGCTTTTTGCGCTGGCTGATGAGATCGCGGCCAGCCGTGGCGTCCAGACCTTTGACAGCGCACGCTTCCGCGCGGACTATGCCGCTCCGGCGTGCATGGAGGCTTTGCGCCAGGACTTGCGTGACGCGGCTTATGTGGACATTGGTCGTTTTCCCACCCTGCTTCTCCATCATCGCGGCGGGCGCAGCCTGATCCTGGTTGGCTACCGGCCTTATTCCGCTCTGCAAGCTGCTCTGGAACACCTGGAGCCGCGCCTGGAACGCCGCGCGGATCTGCCTCCCGCCGAGCTCGCCCTGGCCTACACAACCCACTGGGGCTCGATAACCGCTCGCGAAGTCGCGGAAGTCCTCGACGGCAAGACCGCGCGGGCTGAAGCGCTGCTGGAAGATCTGGTGCGCGGGGGCAGGCTGACAAAGCTGGCGGGCAAAAACGGTCCTGTCCCTCTCTACGCTCCCTGCTAAAGCCCTTTCCCGGGGTCGCGAGCGCTTTTCCGTCGCTCCAGCTAGAGTCCACTTTCTGGCCTTGCGGTGCGTAATACTCAGAGAAACGCCACTCCAGTTGAAGAAAAAATCACGATTAGCAAGAAAGGGAAAGACAATGGCTGTGCAAAGCCCGCAAGATCTGTTCTTTTACGACTTATGCGCCATGTACGACGTTGAGCGTAAGCTAACCCAGATTTTGCCGGAACTCGCCAGAGAGAGTCAGGACCGTCAGGTGAGCGAGGCGTTCTTGCAGCATGAGCAACAGACCCAGGAGCATGTGCGCAATCTGGAGCAGTGCTTCCAGATCATTGGCCGTTCACCATTGAAGCTGGAAAGCAATACTGTAAACGGCTTGAAAAAGGATCATGATGTTTTCCTGGAGCAGAAGCCCTCTTCTCAGGCTTTGACCATGTTTGACATCGCCGCCGGCTCAAAGAGCGAATACCTGGAAATCTCCTGCTATCAAACGCTGATCCAGGAGGCGAATGCCCTGGGACTCCAGGCGTGCATTCCTCTCTTCCAGCAAAATATGCAGCAGGAAGAGGAGACGGCGAGGAAGCTGTCTGGACTGGCTCAGCAGCTCGGGCGCCAGCAGGCTCACGCCATCTAACCGGCAATCTCAACAGCGAAGCTCTGCCTTCGCTGCTCCAGCGGGACAGCATCAGGCCTTGCCTTGATGCTGTCCTTTGTCGATGATCTTGATCGCCACCGGGAGGACGCGAGCCTCGCCTCGCGTCCTCCCGGTGGCGCTGGAGCCTTGCCTCCCGCGTGCGTCGGCGGTGCGCTGTTTAGCGGGCCACGGTGGAGGC
>DASZXF010000048.1:0-9812 GCA_035546055.1 Ktedonobacteraceae bacterium | reverse complement strand
CTGCATCATTCTTCAAACTCGCGCCGCCGCAGGCGGCGCGAGGCAGCAGAGGCAGAATGGGAAAACCAAAAAGCCCTGGGCTTCCTGGTGCGCGTTGTCTGGCGGTACAGCGAAAAATGGGGCTTGAGTTACCCCCGACTTGATCCCGTTGAGAACGTCACCGGAAACGACGGAAGCAGAACGTGCGAAAGAGAGCACGCTGAAGCGGCTCTCATACGCACCAACTTAAGAACAGATGCGTTTTGAAAGGAGAAAAAAGGGTCAGGGCGTGACAAAAGGCCTGCTTCTCTGACATGATAAAAAGGATCAAGAACCCATTTTTCTCATGGAGGAGAAGCAGTATCGATGAAGAGTGTACCACAGGCCCACCTGGCTGCTCAGGTGGTGCAAGCTTTCCAGACAGTGCTGTGTGAAGCGCCAGAGCAGTTGGAGCGCTCGACGGGTTTACTCACCCGCAAGAGAAAAATCACCGGAGCAACCCTCGCGCAAACGTTGGTGCTCGGCTGGCTGCGCAACCCGGCGGCAGGCATGGGCGAACTGGCTCAGCAAGCCGGGGAAGTGGGATTGCAGGTGAGCGCGACAGCGCTGGAAAAACGGATGACCCGCCGCACGGCCAACTTCTTGCTCGCCCTGTGGGAGGTGGCGCTGGGACAGGTCGTGTTGGCCGACCCGGTGAGTCTCGGTTTGCTGAACCGTTTCAGCGCGGTGTGTCTGGAGGACAGCACGACGATTGCCTTGCCAGCCGAACTGGCCGATCTGTTTCGTGGCAACGGAGGCAAGGCCAGTCCGGCGGCCTGCAAGGTGTTTGTGCGCCTGGATATGCTGCGCGGGCAGCTGACCTGCAGCCCGTTGCAGCACGGACGCTGTGCGGATGGCAAAAGTCCGCTTGCCCAGGTTGAGGTGCCAACTCGTACTTTACACCTGCGCGACCGTGGTTTCAGCAACCTCGAACGCTGGGCTCAGGAAGAAGCCCGGCAGGAATGGGTGTTGTCGTATCTGCGCTCGGATGTGCAGGTGTTTGCCGAAGATGGAACTCCTCTGGTTCTGGAGTCGTCTTTGCCTTCTCTGGGAGAGCGGGGAACGCTGCGCGTGCTGGTTGGCAAGCAGCAGTTTCCCATGCGTCTCTTCTTTGAACGCGTCTCAGAAGAAGTCGCCGAGCACCGGCGCAAGAAGATGCGAGTGGAAAAGCAGGAGCAGGGACAGAGCGTATCAGCGCGGAGCAGCGCCCTGGCAGCCTGGAATATCGCCGTGACAACGGTGCCAGAAGACCTGCTTGACTGGCACGAAGCGCTGGTGCTCTTACGCTTGCGATGGCAAATCGAACTGCTCTTCAGGCTGTGGAAAGACCAGGGGCAAGGGGATGTCTGGCACTCGCTGAAACCGGAACGGATGCTGTGTGAGCTGCTCGCCAAGCTGCTGGGTTTTCTCATCCAACACTGGATGCTTGTGGTGAGTTGCTGGCATGATCCTCATCGTTCCTTGTTCAAAGCTGCCAGAGCCTTTCGTCAGCAGATCGCCCTGTTGAGTACGGCCCTGGCGGGAGCCTGGAGCTTGCAGGCGGCGGTGGAACGCATCCTGTCGGTCATTGGAGTCGGTGCCCGTGTCAGCTTGCGTCGGGATGCGCCGACGACTTCGCAGATGCTTGTCATGGGCACCAATCGCTGGTCGGATCGTCCCTTGCGTCCCTGGACGCGTCACCGCGCCAAACGTCCCTGGAAACCCACCAACCGGCCAAAGCCCTGCAGTTCTTAAGTTGGTGCGTATGAGAGCACGCTGAAGCGGCTCTCTTTGGTGGAGATGGGAACATTGCCAGGGCTTTCCCAATGGCAAGCTGGATGGCTGATACGCTACGTGCATCTCAGTTGGGCTTAAATGTGGGCAAAGCCTCTGACCAGGAGGGAAGCTATGACGATCAGGGCCGCCAGCAGATTATTATCCATATTGGTCGCCATGAGCTTGAGATATGGTTGCAGATCGCCTCTGGCTTCGCGCAGGGCGAGCTGTACCGGCAGCACAGTAAGGGCGGCTATCACGCTGTACCAGGGCAGCACGCGGGTAAAGGCCAGAATGATAAAGAGCAGCGCGATTACGGCCAGGATCAGCGCGCCTATCACGCGGGCGCCCTGTTCGCCCAGGACTACCACCGGCGTCATCTTGCCCGCTTTGCGATCCCCGCGCCAGTGCAGGAAGTGATGAAAGTAGAGCACCGCCATGGTGTAGAGGCCCACGGGCAGAGAGACCAGCAGCGCTGTCGCCGTTACCGTACCTGCCTGGACATAAAACGCGCCCATCAGCGGCAGCAGGCCAAACGAGAGAAGGATATCGATTTCGCCCAGGCCGCGTCCAATATAGGCCAGGCGCAGCGGAGGCGCGACATAGAAAAAGGCCAGCAGCGCTCCCAGGCTGGCGAAAAGCAGCACCCAGGGGCGGAAAAAAGCCAGAAACAGGCCGCACACCAGCGCCAGCCCGAAGCAGCCCAGCGCCAACCAGCGATATGCCCCGGGTGAAGTTTCTCCGTTTAAGAGCAGCGGCGAACCGGTGGGCACAGTCGTTCCGCTGAGTTTTAATTCATAGGCCGCCTGGTCGGTACCCTGGGCAAAATCAAAGATATCGTTGATCAGATTCGCTCCCAGGTGCGCGGCCAGAGCCCCTAGCAGGGTGGGCAGAAAGAGCCACCACGAAAAAGCGCTCCCCTGCTCCCAGGCCAGTAGCGCACCGATGACCACCGGTACAATCATCACCGGCAGCGTCTGGGCCCGGGTCATTTTGCTCAAAAGCTGGATTGTCTTCATACGGATGATGCCCCTGTCGCTGAGTTCGCGTCAAAAGTAACCTCGGTGTAGGGAGGTGTTCTGCTCAGATCGGTAATGCGCAGCCAGGTAATCTCCAGTTCGACCGCCGCAGTTGGTACTCTGGAGATAAAGGCCGCCGCCGCCGGCGATTTCGCGGCCAGCTTTGCTCGTACCTCTGCCGCGCTCTGTTCATCATTGAGCACATGCGCCTGTGCTGTGGCCTCCAGCCAGCTTGAAGGCAGATCAGGGCCAATAAACAGGCCCACGCGTGGATTTTTTTGCAGATTGGCCAGTTTGCGCGAAGACGTAATCAACGTGCCATAGAGCTTGCAACTCGTGGCCGTCACTGGCTCCTCAACAAAGAAAATGCGGGTCGCATACGGCTGCGCTTCATCTTCAGTCGCGATGACCAGAGTTTGATAGCGGGCAATAAATTCGTGAATATATGAGAATGTCGCTTCTTCCATAGGTATCCCCAATTTGCAAAATGGTGCTGGCTGGTCTGTACCGAGCAGACCACGCGAACAGGGCAGTGGAAAATATGCTTATCTCTATTTTAAGCCATCCAGGCGCACGATTGCCAGCCATCGGTGGCAGGTAAGGGAAGGCGGAGAGCCGGCGGAGCCTGAATCAACTCTGCTATCGTGTATCTCTTATCTTGTGTAGCATCTAAATAGCCAAAAGTAATCTTTGCTGGAAAAGGTAGAAATATAAGCATAAATATGTTATGCTAAAAAAACCATCTTTATTAAGCGGGAAAAGCTGGTTGCTGAGCGCGTGTTGGTCAGGCTGGACATATACCATTCAGGGGGAGGCTTGTTGTACGTGATCTGGTCTATCTTCATTTCAGGATAAATATTACCCCATCCGGGTGCTTATCATCCATAGGGCACCTCTTTTTCGCCGGCAAGCAGGATGAGCCTGTCGTTTTGTGACGTGGCATAAGCGATGGCTGATCTGCGCGCGTGGTCAGAATGAACCATGTGAGAGAAGCGGAAAATGTGCAAGGTCGTATGTTGCTTGCAGAAGTTTATTGGAAGGATGCCGGATATGCATGGTTTAATCTTTGTAACCTGGGAAAGATATCTCGCGGAGCGTTATGGCGAGGCGGTTCTTCAACACTATCGCGAAGAAATAGGTGAAACGGCGGCTACCTCGCCTCTGACCAGTCGTACATATACCGATGAAGCTCTCCTGGCGGGTATGCGGGTCGCCTGTAAACTGACCGGGGCGGCGATAGATACCATCCTCTGGGAGTATGGGCGCTATTTCATGATCAATGGCCTGACCAGCCACCTTTGCGCCTATCTGTTGACAAAGGTCAATAGCGGGCGCGATCTGCTTTTGATGATGCGCCAGGCCCATGCCCAGATGCGCCGTTTGCCGGATGGTCTGACCCCGCCAGTGTTTGAATATGATCTCGATGTGTCTTCTCCTGACGAGGTTACGCTGATCTACGATAGTCCGCGCAAGCTCTGTACCCTGCTGTGGGGAGCTATTGAGGGCGCGGCTCAGCGTTATGGTCAGCGGGCTCAGGTGGTGGAATTATCGTGTATGAAACACGGTGCGCCAGTATGCCGCTTTGATGTGCGTTTTTCTGCGCCCGTTTCAAAGCCTCTGGAACTACTGGAAACCCCGGAACAGATCGCCAAACGCACCAATCAGCAACAACTGGCTAATCTGATCCTCTCGGTTCTGCCCACCGAATACGGTTTGACTCTGGGGGAATTGCAGGAGCATTTGCACATCTGGGAAATCAAGGCAGAGCAAACGCGGCCAGCGCTCTTGCTTGAAGGTCTGCGCCATTTGCAGCACGCCGGCCTGGTGTCCAGCACCGCCAATCAGCCGGGAGATAATCTCGCGAATCGCCGTTACTGGCGCACTCCAACGGAGGAAGAGTAAAAATACAGCCCTGTTAGTGGGTGTAGCCTGGAATGAGCCAGGGTAAGCCGGACTTTTTGGTGCCTTGACTTGCACGCATGAGTAGAGTACTATAGCCGGACAGGTAACGCTGGTTACAGAAAAGCAGGTCTGGATGTTCCTGAATAACGCTCAAAGGAGCTGGAAAGCCGCTTTTTGAGACCTGGGTGTTCGCAGTTTTTGAGCTTATGGCTGAGGAATATTTCATGCGCGAACGAGAAGCCATCCGCTGGCTCCAGCTAACGTATAAAGTGCCGAGTGAGCCTTCTCAGAAACGGGTCTGGGTCTGGCGCCGGCTCCAGAATCTGGGGGCTTTTGCTCTCCAAAATTCTGTCTATCTCCTGCCCTTATCGGAGGAAGTTGAAAAACATTTTCGCCAGCTCATCCAGGATATTCATGAGATGGGGGGCGAAGCCTGCCTCTTTTCCGTCTTCGCGCTCGATCCCGCCGATGAGCAGCGTATCCTGCAATCCTTGCTGGAGGCTCGCCACGGGGAGTATCAGGAGGTCATTACCATCTGCACGCATTTTCTGGCCCGCGCCCAGGGCGTGCTGGATGGTCAGGAATGGAACGAACAGATCCATGGAGAGTGCGCAGAAAGCCTGGAAAAAGTGCATGTGCTGTTCCGGGCCGCGAAACGCCATGATCTGCTGGGAAGTCTGACCGCCAGCAAGCGCGCCGCCGCTGCCGAGTGCCTGGCGCTCTGTGAACAGATCTTCCGCCTGCTGCTCGACCATGATTATGCCAGGGCACGCCGGGCGCTTGAACTGCACAGCGAACTGTTGCCAGCTTCCTCCGAGGAGGCCGCGCCTCTGCTGGTGTCCTCTCTCCTGGTTTCCACGGAACAGGGGTACCTGGCGCAGAATGATGGCCGGGGCGAGCCGCTGGATCGCCGCATCTAGCACCCGGGCGGGCATCGGGGAGCTGGAGCGAAAGCTGGCGAAGAGGACAAAGCGGGTAAATTCTGTCATATTGGGGCAAAAAGGTGTGAATTCACCGGAATCACTGTAACTCAAACCCTCTTTCAAACGTATAGAACAGTAAGGAGCGGCCAAATTGCTGGCGGCTTCGTCGCTAGTTTTTCCAGGAGAGGAAAACGATATGTCAGAAAAATATGTTCAACAGCGCAGTGGCTCAAAAGCGGTTGCCATCGATAATCGTGCCCAAATCAGAAAAATTCGTTTGCTTCTTTTCTGCTCACTTTTGCTCTCTGCTGGCCTGGCGGTTGTGCTGAATATTTTGTTCAACCACTAAGTTTTTTTACATACTATAAAACAGGCACCTCATGCATGGGGTGCCTGTTGCTTTTTGGCGTCTGCTCACTTCACCTGTTTGCTCTACAGACTTATCAGTCCTCCCCACTTTTTCCAGCACCGCAAGGCGCGTTTCCCCTCCCCACCCAGGGGAAAGGATGATATCAGTCCTCCCCACTTTTTCCAGTGCTGCAAGGGCGTGTTTCCCCGCCCCACCCAAGGGAAAGGATGGGGCGCAACCAGCGGTTGGGGCCGCCTCAGGAAAATTGGATATCGTTGGCGAACCCTTCTTCTCGCACCCTCGGCGCCTGCGGCGCCTCGCAAGGGTTGGAGGTGGTAGCAGGTGGGGCCAAGCCCCACCTGCCACCTCCTCCAAGAGAACCAGGGCGAGTCGCGCAGCGACGAGGGGTCAAAGAAGGGGTTCGCCAACGGGATCAAAATTGAGGATGACTCATGCATCAAAAAAGAGGGGAGGCGGGGCGCAACCAGCGCTTGAGGCCGCCTCAGAAACAGTGGGCAGGACTCATGATGCTTGCGCTTTTCCTGCAAAATCAGATCCCCCTGGGAAAGCCCTGGTGACGTTCTCAGGGGGATCAACACCGGGGATGACTCCTGGAGGGAAGAAAGGGGATTTTAGCCGGGCTGGGTGATGAGCTTGTCGGATTGGTCAGGGCTGGCGATGGCTCTTTCCCAGAACTCGGCGAAGTGCGTGCGGCTGTCGAGGTCGAGGGGTGCGGTTGCGCTGTCATCGGTGCTGGCAAGATGGCCTGTGTAGAGATCCCAGTTGCGCAGGTCGTTGACCAGGGCGGCGCGTCGGGCGCTGCGTTCGCTGCCTTCACTTTGTGGATCTCGCAGGGCGCTGTAGTAGCTGATGGCGCGCTGACAGAGATGCACACTGAGCTTTATGGCATAGGCGAGAATCCGGGCGGGCGTGATGACCTTGCCATCCGTTGATGAACTGCTCAGTTGCGTGTGAAGTTCGTCGGACGAGATGGTCTTGCGCGAGGCTCGCAGGGTCAGCCGGCGCGCTGTACCGCTGCCGGCGAGAAAGCGGCTGAGTCCGTCCAGGCTGGCCAGGAACGTCGCTGGCAGGGTGGTGGCCTGCTGCTCGGGGAGCTGGTAGACCTCCGTGGCCGCGCTGGCGAGCAGTTGCGGGAGTTGAGCCGTTGGTGTATCTGGCTGGCTGAGGTTGCGCACGGCTGGCGCGATATAGTCTTCCCAGGGCTGGCGCCAGAAGTTATAGCGTGGATGCGCAAAGTAGGTCGCGGCCAGGTATTCATCCAGCAGCAGTTCACCTGAACAGTGCGGACCGGGCGCGCGGCGCGGAGAGAGGCGCGGGGCAAGCTCGCTGAGCCAGGGATTGAGGGCGAGATCGGCGGCGATATGGGAGAGATAGCCCATGGCGAAGGCCAGCGCCTGACTGCGCAACGCCGGCGACGGGACGAGCGCGACCTGTTCCAGGAAGAGGATGGGCAGATCGCCGGTATGCAAGCGATGAAAAAGGTCTGACCATCCCGCCGGGCTGTGACTGTGCGCGCTATCGATCTGAGGGGAGCGCAGAGGCGCATCTGCAAGTTTTTCGCGCAGGGAGTGCCGGTGATAATACATGGCATCCGGGGCCAGCGCTCCCAGAAAGGCCATGGCTGAGATATCGCTGCCCGGCAGACGAAAGCCAATTTGCGGCAATGGTCCGGTGTCCCAGACCGCGCCGGCGGCTGTGGTTTGCGGCGGTGTTGACCAGCCATGGGCGCGCCGGCGGCGTGTGTCGGCATCCACAATCAAGGAGCCGAGGTCATGGCCAGCATCCTGGCTGCTGCGGGCGGTTTCAATCAAAATACGCCAGTGCGTCAGAAATGCCGGCATAGTAGTTTCCCTCCTGCCTGAGATGGCACCGTGAATAAGATTCTGACCGCCGTTGTGCGATCTGGAATCCAGGCTTTGCTTCTGTTGTTCGCATGCTTTATGGCCCGCGCTGGCCGTCCTGACTGGAAACGGCTTTCTGCTTATTTCGATAAGTGTTTATGTATAATTGTACCTGCTTTCCTGTCCAGATGCAATCAAGTCAGGCTTGAAAGACTTGCGCTTTCTGCAAGTAAATGGGTACAATCAATTGCATGGATCGGATCGGAATTTCTAAAGAGACGCAGGGAAGTCAAAGAGTAGTATGAGTACCTTTCAGCCCGGGCCAAAGACGCCAATTCAGCCGCAGCCAGCGCGTGATGTAGCGCCGCGCCGCTTAATCGTGACTGCCAGCGTAGTGACCTTCGCTATTCGCGACTGGTCGCTCTGGGTATTGCTGCGCGATGGTCCGTGGGGACCGCCGATGCGCCTGGTGCTGGGGACGGAGACCGTGACGGACGCGGTGGCGCGCACAGTTGAGACGCTGCTGGTCTGGCACGCCGACGCCTCTCTCCTGCAACTGAAAGCTGGCTGGCAGGAACAGCAGGTCTATGTCTGGAACAGCACCGAGCAGGGAGCGGCAGTTTCTCTGATTCACAGCGTCCTGCTGCGGGCCAATCACGACGAACTGCGCCCGAATCTGCACCGCAATCCGGTCCCGAGTCTGCGCGTGCGCTGGGTTTCGGTGGCTGAGATCGAGGCGGGTCGCTACGCACTGGACCAGGAGGTTGGTCCCATTCTCCAGTCAGCGTTGCATACCCTGCGCTCGCAGATTCAGCGCGATCCAGAGATCGTCCTGCGCTACCTGGCCGATATGGCCTCCATGGGATCAGCGGAGGCGGACAGAGTGTGGTGGGAGCAGGAGAACTCGCCGACGCGCAACAAGCAGACGCGTTCCCTGGAGGTAGTCAAAGAGCCGGCGCGTGGAGATGGTATTCTGACTCTGGCCGAGGCGGCGCTGCTCTACAAGGCCTTTTTCCCGCCGGATGAGCAGATTGACCTCTCGAACTTGCGCCGGCGTTTTCTCGCGACCGAGCGCCTGGAAGTGCTTGAGGAGCAGCGTCCGGTGCGTGGTCGCGAGCTGGATTGGCGGCGTGTCAGCCGGGCCTATCGTTACAGGGGAGAATGAGCCTGGGGTGGCGCGTATTCATACATCACAAAGGCACGCCATTTTTGATAGCCGAGTTTGGCGTAAAAATCGGTGATCACCACCCAGTCGATATAGCAATTGCGAATCCCGCGCGCGCGCAGGATATCGGAGGCGCGCGCGACCAGGGCAATGCCGATGCCGCGTCCCTGTTCGGCGCCGGCCACACCCACCGCGCCCATCGAGCCAGCGTCGTTTCCCAGGAGTACACGCCAGACCACATCGCTGCGACTCACGTGCGAGCGCGGGGTGGACATCAGGAGTGTGCCGACCACCTGGCCGCTGCGCTGATCGCGGGCCAGCAGAATATCCTGGTAGTCGCCCAGACCGGCCAGGAGTTCGTAGTGGGGGAGCCAGTTGGGAAACTCGCGCGCCTCAAAGGCCAGCACTTCCTCGATATCCGCGCTGGTGGCAGGATATAACGTCACCTGCTCCTTCTCCATACGCTGGTAGATCGCTGGCGGTGTGGTGTACTGACTGATATCCTGGCTCAAGTCATAGACAGTTTCGCTGGACTCCCAGCCGCGCGCCTGGAAAAAGTCTTGCAGGGCGGGCAGGTTCGCGGGTACGCCGCACCAGAAGCGTGGATAATGGCCCCCCAGACGCACCGTATCTACCTGCTCCGCGCGCAGATGAGCCATCGCCTGTTCCAGGAGCGCGCTGCCCAGACCCTGTTTTTGCCAGCTTGGCGCGACCAGCAGAGCCTGAATGTAGCCCACCTGCTGATCCCAACTCGAACCCTGCGAGGTTGCTACAAAACCGACCACCTGTCCCTGTGCCCTGGCTACAAAATGCCCGGCG
>DASZXF010000047.1:0-6536 GCA_035546055.1 Ktedonobacteraceae bacterium | reverse complement strand
CGCGAGGCCTTGAGCAGTACCAGGCGCTCGACGTACTGGCGGTACAGACTCAAAAACTCCTGCGCGCTTCTCCCGCTCACCCGCATATTCGCCCCGGCCAGGTGCAGGATCTGCGCGGCCACCCGCAGGCGGGCCGCAGGTGCGGCTTCCTCCAGGGTCGGCAACACATGGATAAAGGCGCGCAGGGCATGAGCAACCAGGCTGTTGCGCACCTCTTCCGCCTGCGCCCGGCAGAGGGTTTCCTGCACGGTCATTTGCAGACTCACGGACTGGTCCTCTGCGTCGGACAGCAGCAGACCCAGAGCGGATAATTGAGCGAGCGCTTCATCCAGCAGAGCGGGATTATCGGCCAGCGCCTGGAGATCGGGCGTCAATTCACTGGCACCTCGCAGGAATAAGGCGCGCGGAATGGGAAGAGGAGCAAGAACGGCGCAGAGCCAGAGCAGGGCCGCCGCCACCTGATGCGTCTGGTGCAAACGCCTGGCCGGCAGACTACAGGTAATCGCCAGCGCGTCTGTAGCTTTGTCCCGCGAGGCCTTGAGCAGTACCAGGCGCTCGACGTACTGGCGGTACAGGCTCAAAAACTCCTGCGCGCTTCTCCCGCTCACCCGCATATTCGCCCCGGCCAGGTGCAGAGCCAGCGGCAGCCCGGCCAGTTCGTCCGCCAGGGTCCGCGCCGTCGCAGCGGTCTGCGCGTCAGCCTGCTCCAGGGAAGCATCGGCGGACAAGAACCCGCTCTGGCGCAACAGCAACAACGCGCCCTCCCCGGCCTCTAACGCTGGCAGAGCGAGATGAGCGATTGACGGATCATCGACCGGCTTACGCGTCAGAAAGAGCACATGGGCTACGGTCTGCTCCTGGACGGCGGGAAAAGCCACGCTGCCAACATCATCGATAATCAGCAAGGCCTGTGGATGTTGAGTGAGCCAGCTCTGCAAGACCTGGTTGAAGCCAGCAGGATATGGCTCCTCAGCGGAAACAGCAAGAGCCAGGCGCTCCGCCAGTTCAAGACTATCAGCCAGCCAGCCAGCCATACTGGTCATACGCAGATAAAAAACCTGCTCGTACACCTGAGCAAAGCGCCGGACATATGCCGCCGCCACCGCCGTTTTTCCTACACCTGCCGGTGCGCTGATCGCAACTCGCCGCGTGCTTTGCAGCAGTTCGTGCAGTTCCTGGAGGAAGCTCGCGCGCCCAACGAAAAACGCTGGTTCGGAGTGTATAGTCGTTCTCATAGCATCCCTATCTCTCACGAAATATGGCTCTGTCTTTTATGAGCATGTAGATCCTATTTATAAAGACTGGCGAACAGAAGGAAATATGACAGATCTGGAGATTTTCTCCTCTTCTCAGAGGCAGAGCAGGGAGAGATTGGTATGTAGTAAACGCCAGTTTCAAAGGAGCATCTAAAGCTTCCCGCGCGATAAAGAAAATGGCAGTAGGAAAAGAAAAGAAAGATGCTGCGCGCCGTTGAGCAGCGAGAGACGCCCCAGATCCCATCTGGAGAGCCGGGTCGACACTGGCCCGACCACAGAAAAAGAAAGGAATAATGGCGAACTCGCCCTCTAGGCCACCGACTCGGCAACAAACTGGCCGCTCATCAATTCAGCCAGTAAACGCGTTTCCTGGACAATGCCCTGCAACTGGTCAGGGGTGATAGACTGCTTGCCATCGCAGAGCGCTTCATTGGGATCGGGATGAACTTCCAGAATCAGGCCGTCCGCGCCAGCGGCGATACCAGCGCGCGACATGGTGGGCACGAGTTCGCGGCGTCCGGTGGCATGGCTGGGATCGACAATAACGGGAAGGTGAGTAAGCTGGTGAAGAAGTGGTACACAGGCGAGGTCAAGCACGTTACGGGTCTGGGGATCGAAACTGCGAACTCCTCGTTCACAGAGGATGACGTTGGGATTACCGGCGGCGACAATATACTCTGCTGCCAGCAACCACTCGTCGATGGTAGAGGCGAGGCCGCGTTTGAGCATAACTGGTTTGCGCTGGCGCCCGGCGGCGAGCAGGAGGGGGAAATTCTGAACGTTGCGCGCGCCAATCTGCAAGATATCGGCATACTGCGCCACGGTATCGACCATACCGGGTTCCATGACTTCGGTAATCACCGGCAGTCCGGTCATTTCGCGCGCGGCTTCCAGCATTTCCAGACCTTCCAGGCCCAGGCCCTGGAATTGATACGGTGAAGTACGCGGCTTGAAGGCTCCTCCGCGCAACATATGCGCGCCAGCGGCTTTGACGGCCTGCGCGGTGGTCAACAACTGCTCGCGATTCTCGACGGCGCAGGGTCCAGCCATGACGACGGGCCTGCCACCGCCGATGGTCACATTGCCAACCTCGATGACCGTGTTCTCAGCCTGGAAAGCCCGGCTGACGAGTTTATACGGCGTCGAAAGCTGCACAATGTCTTCCACAGCGGACTGCTGGCGCAGCAGGGCCAGTAAAGAGGGGTCAGGGGTACCACTTTCCAGGGTGATGACCTCGCGCTCGCGCATCCGTGTGACGGTGAGGGGTCGCAAGGTACCCAGGGTACGTCCCAGCACTTCAAGTAAGTGCGCACGTTCATCGCTTCTGGCCTGACTACGAACAATGATAATCATGAGTTTGTCCTTCCTAAAATTACAGGTGAGATTCTTGCAAACAAAAAAGCAGAGGTGTGATCCTCTGCTTTGTCCAGCACGCTGGTGGTTGTTTTTCTCAGCCCAAATGGCCCACCATCATGCTGGAGGGCTAAACCAGTAATAAAAGCTAAATTGTGGATGCGCTTGTTGGCTGAGCATAAAATCAATCCACTCTATCACCCTGCGGGGTGACGCACGTTTTCTATTTGTTAGGATTATAACGAGTATTACCAAACCTGTCAAGAGGCTCAGGAGCGCGCTCGCGCTCCCAGAGCCGTGTTACCCGCTCGCCTGGTATCGCCCTTTTCAGCCTTTGAGGGCAGACCAGAGGATGCCGGGAACTTTGAAGGGCGAGGGCGAGGCTTCAAATTGCACCAGTTTGGGAAAGACCTTGCGCCCTTTGGCTCCTTCCGAGGCAAACCATGTGGGGGTGGGACTGCTGCGGAAAGGGGCGCGCAGGACGCTTTTTTGAGGTCGCGCGAACATCAGGGTGTTGTGGACAACGCCGTTGCCGGACTGAATATCATAGATCGGATGGCCGCCAAAAGCTCCCCAGGTGGTGGTGCCAAGGGCGAAGCTGATGCCAGCCCAGTAATTCACGCCGATGGAGCCGTAGCGCAAGTTAGCGATGGCGCGCTCGACGGCCTGAGCAATCTGAGGATCTTTGAGCGAAGCGGGATGCACGAGCAGGGTGGCGTTGAGCGTCCCCCAGATATTTTCGTTGGCAAACGTGACCGCGCGCTCGATATAGTCAACCACGCTGTCGGCCTCCAGGGCGGTTTCGCCAAAAAGACCACAGAAGGCCTCGGTGGTAAAGCAGATATCGTCGTCCTGCTGTGGATCAAGGCCGGCAATGAATGTCCAGGCCATCTCCTGGCCCCGGGGCGTGCCAAACTGCTCGGCGTCGGGATGAGCGGCGACAAAGGCCTGCTGCCGGGCGTGCGCGCCAGGATAATAGGCGGGACGCAGGGGTATTCTGGCCAGGACCGAGCGAATCTCTCGCAGCAGATCAGCGCGCTGCCCCCAGCCGGCATGCTGAATGACAACGCGGGTAGCATTGCAATTGAAGCCCGCGTTATTGGTCAGCATACTGGCGATGTGCATGGCCTGATAGTTCAGATCGTCCTGGCTCCAGGGTCCGGGTACGACGATGACCGGGCTGACGTTGCCCAGTTCGCCGGTGATGGGCTTTTGCAGCAGCGGCGTGTGGGCGGCTTTGCGCTGCTCCCCTTCTGGACCGGAACCAAAAACGATGGCATCAAAAGTCTTGTCCGAGCCGGTGATGTGAATGGCTTCAATGCCTGCGTGCTGACAAAGATAAGCGCCTTCGCTCGCGCCTCCGTAGACCACACGCAGGTAGCCCGGCTCAAGCAAGGCGCGGAAACATTCTTCGATCAGCGGACCCGTGTAGGCGTTGACCGGGTTGGTCTTGTAGAGCACCACCTGATCTTCCATGAAAAGCTTGTAAATAATGTCCAGCGGACCAATACTGGCCACGTTGCCGGCCCCCAGCACCAGCGCCACTTTGCCAGGATGATCTTTGTCCTGGTAGATGGTCGCCTGCTCCCCGGGCAGCGTTGCGCTGGTGACGCCCGGCTCCATCCAGATCTCGGCGCTGACGCCACCAAAAAAGAGCCGATCATAGCCGGTTTGCGGAAAAACTGGAGCGACAACCTGGCCGTCAGCCAGCGTCCTGAGCGGTCCCGGAATGCGCGGACGCCCGGAACGCGCGATATCGGCCAGTGCCTGACGCAACTGGCGCAGTTGTTTGACCACCGGCCAGGCGCCCGCGCCCCATTCCTCTCCGGCAAACGGCGAAGTTGGATCAACGCCCTTGGCCCGCAGAGCAGCCTCTACCCAACGAGGAGCGAGAGCCGCGAAATCACGCAGCAGGGCATCCACCAGCGCAATGCGCTCGTTCACCGTCACACGCGTCCAGGCCTCCTTGCGCTCCTGTAGTTCCGAGATGGCCTGATCCATGGCTTCTTGCGTCGAGGACGTGGTACCGCCGGTCGCGGCTGGAAACTGGAATGAACCGTGGCGAGTTTCAACACTCATACAATGCTCCTCCTTTGGAACAAACAGACATGGCCCTGGTGGCTCTCACAGGCAACTCATCAAAGGACAAACGCGCCGCTTCCGCCTTGCCACTGCTCCACGAGAAGCGACGAAAGAGAGCAGAATATTCCAGCACTATTCTAACTGAACGGCATTCAGATTGCAAGGATGACAGGCGGACTTTTTCTGCGACCTGAGATAGACGAAAAATGGCTCTGGCAGGCGTTTCAAGCGCCTGCCAGAGCCATTTTTCGTCTATCTCAGGTCGCAGAAAAAGCGTTACGGCACAACCGTAGCCAGTGAAACGGCATCCGGTTGCATGTGATAGCCGCCGTAGTGCCAGAGGAGATGGCCGTTGCTGGCGCTGTAGGCGTAGATGCCGCTGCCGCGCCCGGAGACATAGATCACGCCATTCTCGATATCATCGATGATGGTGTACTTGCCGCTGACCGGTACGGACCAGCGGGTAGAGCCGTCGAAGTTCAGCGCGTACAGCCTGTTATTTGTCTCTTTCTCAGTGAGATTGTACAGCACGCCATTGACAAGGATCGGCCAGTCAAAAGCAGTATCAGGCACAGTCTTCTGAGATTGAAGCGCGCCGCTGGCTGGATCGAGCGTATACCAGGTGCCGCTGTACGACATGACCAGCACATGACCGTTGGAGGCTACGGGAGCATTGAGATAACCAGCCAGTTTCGTGCTGGTCCACTTTTTGCTGCCGTTCTGTTCATCAAACGCATTGACATAAGATCCGGTAGAGCCGCCCACTCCATAGGATGGCACGTAAGTTGTCAGGTACACGGTGCCATTGTCGATCACCATATCCTGGTCGATGTCCAGTTCGTTGTTGAAATTGTGGGTCCACAATTGCTGACCGTTCTGCGGGTTGAGGGCAAACACGCGGTCCACAATGCTAAAGTACGCGATACCGTTGACAATCTGGACGCTGGAGGGATTAACGAAGGAACCGCCGCCGCCGGTGCCCGGCGCGCTGCTGGCCCAGGCGTTGCGTCCGCTGTTAAAGCTCCAGAGCTGGCCGCCCGTCTTCGCGTCAAAGGCATAGACAATGCCGGTGCGCTGCACAACATAGATAACACCATTGTAGATGGTCGGCGTTTCGATAACCCCGAGATCGAGCGGCGAGGAGCCATAATTGGGGTCGCCTTTTTTGAACGGAATAACCTTCGTGGGGAACTGCACGCCCCAGATGGCCGAGCCATCAGTTTCGTTCAGGGCGTAGAGATAGGAAACCATGCCGCTGCCCGATTCGTGGGTGGTATCCACCCCCGCGAGGTACAGCACGCCGTTCTGCTCAATGGTCCCATTCGATTCAAAGGCGCCGCAGAATTGTCGATGCCAGATGACTTTCTTCGTCTGCGGATCGTAGCGGTAGAGCACATTGTCGCTCGGTTCGTACATGCCGAAGATGTATACGCCGGGGAGGCTGGTGGCGCTCTTTTGCGGCGCAGGATGCGTGGTGTCAATTGAGCACTTGCCGCCCGTGAGCGGGTGAGCTGGCGTGGGTACGGGCGAGCCGCCGCTGCCGGTCACCGCTTGCGTTTGATTGTGCGCGTTCTGCGGACTCTGGTGGCTCATGTTCATCATGAGGACCATGCCCCCGACCAGCAGTCCGACAAAGAGGATGGCGGCCAGCACGCCAAGGCGCTGCCAGAGTGTGCGTTTCTTATGAGAAGCGGGCATGATTGGCCCACTTTGCTTCTGTGGCATAAAAATGAGTCGTCCTTTGCTCTGAGTTGTTTGCGGCTTCGCCTGGTGCTCGGCCACAATGCGTTTCCATGCGTTCTCCAGAAGATCAGACCGCTTTTCAGCAGCCTGGTAATAGTGTTG
>DASZXF010000046.1:0-11491 GCA_035546055.1 Ktedonobacteraceae bacterium | reverse complement strand
GGGAGTTTCCGGTGTCATGGGCATATGCAGATCGGGCAGCGTGCCGGGATAGAACGGATCGTATTCAGAAAGGCCAAAGCTCCAGAGTGGAATATCGAGCAGGGCGGCCAGCTTACGCAGGGTTGTCGGATCGCCGATCCGTTTTTTGCCATACTCAATATCCTGCACATAGCGCGTATTCACCCCTTTTGTACCATCAGCTTTGGGCCAGCGCTCGGCAAGCTCAGATTGTGACATTCCCCGCTGTTGGCGATACATGCGGATAATTTGCCCGTAGTGAAATCTCATCAACTTTCTCCCTGGCCAGACAATTAACGCTCCAGGAGGCGCGTTAATCACAGGTTTGTCTCTGTTTTCTACGCTCAATTCGGAACGTTCCCGAAAGTGGCAAAACAGGGTACACTAGGCCATACCACTGAAAATAGAGTATACCATAGAAGGAGGGCCATGCGGTACAAAAAAACTGCGAGCAACAGAAGAAATGTTACAAGTAATGAAAAAGTATGGGCATACTATACACTTGTGAGAGGTACTTTTCTTGCTATGGAGAAGCAAGGGAGTACAATGCGCATAGCCCCGGAACGTAACCGGTGAGGCGCAGGAAGGAATAAAGGAATGTACCTGTATCTTCTGGAGTTCACCTACGCGGTAGAGGACCGCGAGACGGTGGAAACCTGGCTGGGCAGGGCCAGTTTAAGCGGCGTGTTGATCAGTGTGCAGCAATACGATGATGAGATGTTCGCTGTGCTGGCGGATAAGCAGTCGGTGCCGGAGGACCAGAAAAAACTCGGCCTCCATACAGCTATTGCCTCCTGTCAGGCCAAACGCCGCGCTCTTTACCGCATAACAACCAGGTGCGCTCCTCGTCCCGCGCTGCGCTCTTTTCCCCTGGAGGAAGACGCCGAGTGGTATGCAGGTGACGAGCGGACCATGTATCTTTCTCTGCCAGCGCACCGCTTTGGCCATAAACAGATAGCCTGGCTGGCCATGTGTCCCGAGATCGTGCTCTGGGAAGACACCTTTGCCCTCACCCCGCTTTGCCTGACAGGCGCTAATCTGGCAGGTCTGGCGGAGTAAGAGCAGGTCGTCACATTATCTGGCCGCCTGTATATACGCCGAAAAATGAGCAAAGTCGCGATAGAGTTCGGCGCGTATACCTGTGTTTCTGGCCGTTGTCACATTAAGCTCCTGATCATCCCAGAAGAGTATTTCTGCCGGCGCACAGCCCTTGAGCTCACGTACCACCGTCTCAAAAAAGCCAGGATGGCTTTTCATATAGCCAATAGATACAGAAGAAAACATGCCATCGAAGAGATGGGAGAAGCCCAGGTCATGCCAGATAAAATCTGTGCGGTAGCGTTCCTGTTGCGTGGCAAGATAGCAGCGTATCCCCTGTTGCCGGAGTTGCTGAATAGCAGCGAGAAGTTCGCTATTGATTGTGTGGTGGCGAAACCAGTAGGCGAGAAAGTCTTCCACCGTGAGCGGCCAGTGCCAGCGTTCTAGGTAGGTGGTTAGCGCCTCTTTCAAATCGGCCTGGCCAGTCAGGCAGGCAGGGAAGGCGTCTCTGAAAAAGGGGCGGAGCATTTCTTCACTGATGTTATAAGCGCTGGCCAGATCTTTATTCCAGGGGTCGCCGATCAGCAGCACGCCATCGACATCAAACAGCAGGGTTGTAATCATCAAGCATTGATCCCTTCTTATCGCTTGCTCTCGCTTGTCATCCCATGCGCGTAGCCGGTGCCCGCCGCTCATCTGCATACATCGCACGCTTGCTTGCTACGGAGCAGTTATTATTATACCAGAACAATGCGGGCAGGTCGCGCATCCTGTATCAGCTTTGCTAGAAATAAGCGAAGCCCCATAGTGATCCGCTTCAGAGAACTCATACCGGGCGTTAAAGCTGGTCAGATGAGGCATGGCTCATATCACGGGTGGCGGGAAAGAGGTGAGAGAGGCGATGAACCGTTCAGTCTCTTCGTGGTGCATTTGTCCGTAATAGGTATGGAATGGATGCGATGAATTGAACGGTTTAAAGAACTGGAAAGGGAGCAGATAGATGTGTCTTAGCTGTGGATGTGGTGATGCCTTTGATAATCATGGCGACAGCCGCAATATTACCATGCGAGAGGTAGACCAGGCGGCTCAGGCTGCGGGAACGACGCCTGAACGGGTGGCGCAGAATATCTCTCAGGGGTGCCAGCGCGCCGCTTCTTTGTCCGCGCAGGCTGGTTCAGAGCGGCGCGGCGATTATTACCAGTCTTCCCCGCTGGAGAAGCAATCGGGGCGGCAAGCGGGAGATGTCTCGCCGGAACTGGGACAGGACTCTGGCACAGCCTGGCAGGAGAGCCAGCAGATGGGCCAGACGGGACGGGGCGGCGTGCAGAATCCCCAGGTCAATCCCTGAGCAGTGTGAGTTTGTGGTGATAGTGTTTTTGCGTTGTTCTGTATGTGAAGAGGAGAAAAAGCTATGACAGGACTCGAACGAGCTAAAGTACAAATGGTTCCGCTAAAGGTATACCGGGTGGCGAATCGTCTGACTGTGGCGGCGCCGATGGCGGGTATGGAGCCAGAGGATATCGTCGTTGAGATCACCGCCGAAGGGCGTTTATTGCTCGATGGACATGTGCGCGGGGTGCTCAAGAATGAGGAAAAGGAGCTGGTGCTGGATGAGTGGAGCGTGGGTGCCTACTATCGCGATTATACCTTGCCGGAACCGGTCAACGGCTCCGAAGCAGTGGCGACCTATGGCAACGGCGTCCTGGTTGTGACCTTCCCCACGGCAGACCATATCATCCCGGCCCGCCTGACGCTCTCCAGTTCGGGTACTCTGACGGCCTGCGGGGTTAGCGACAACACTGCTCGCTAGACTCTGCCGCGCTGGTCCTGTCATTTTGCCGACACGGGAAAAATATCATAAGATGAGGTTGCCGCTAAATACGCGACAGCGAATGCTCTCATTGCTCGAAAGGAATTGTATCTTATGATAGATGATCCTGTGTTATTGAACGACTGGCATGTGGTCGCCTACGCGCCAGATTTGCCCGCAGGCAAGCCAGTGGGGGCGCGTTTGCTCGGCGAGGATATCGTGCTCTGGCGCGTCAACGGGCGTACACATGCCTGGCGCGATCTCTGTGTTCACCGTGGTACGAAACTCTCGCTGGGCAAAGTCGAAGGGGATACCCTCATCTGTCCCTATCATGGCTGGACGTATAACGAAGAAGGGCGCTGTGTACGTTTCCCGGCGCATCCTGAGCAAAAGCCGCCGGCCAGCGCGCGGGCCACAGTCTACCAGGTGCAGGAGAAATATAACTGGGTCTGGGTTTGTCCCGGCACGCCTGCCAACGATGTGCCCGACTTCCCCGAATGGGACCAGCCCGGCTTTCACGTTGTCCATTGCGGACCCTATACCATGGAGGCCAGCGGTCCGCGCGCCATCGAAAACTTCCTGGATGTGACCCACTTTCCTTTCGTCCATCAGGGCTTGCTTGGCGATCCTGAACACGCGGCTCTCGCGGACTACGAGGTTGAAATCACCCCCACTGGTGTTACCGCGAAAGATATCTCGGTCTGGCAGCCCGACCCCGATGGGATTGGCCAGGCTGGTTACGAAACCTACACCTACAAAGTTCTGCGCCCCCTGACCGCGTATTTCATTAAATCCTCGGGCGATACCCGCTTTTCCATGATCTTTACGGTCACAGCGGTCGCCGAACGCACATCGACCGTCTGGATGTATGTCGCCATGGACTATGGCAACCTCAGCGATGAGGAGGTACGCGGCTTTCAGGATGAGATTATTAAACAGGACATCCCCGTGGTTGAATCGCAGCGCCCCGAACTGCTGCCGCTGGACCTGCAGGCCGAACTGCACCTGCGCTCCGACCGCACCGCCATCGCGTATCGCAAGTGGCTGCGTCAGCTTGGTGTGAGCTTCGGCACCGTCTGAAATCAGCAAAAGGGGCAGGGAAAAATGCTGGGCGTTGACCTGTGCCACTACAATAGCTATAATCCAGACGACAGAGATCGATCTGGATCAAATCGCCACGGACTCTGTGTACGCCCAATCAACAAGGCGGTGGAAGAACCTGACCAGGGTTCCTCCTTTTTCGCCCCGGCCAGCGCGGCGCGGGCGGGAAAGCGAGGTCCACATTCAAGAGACGGCGCGGGCAGCCATGAAGGAATCGAAGCAGAGCTGCTTTAGAGATATTCGCTTTTGAAGCACATTCGTGTTCCACAGTGCCGGGTGGTGGGTAAAAAGACAGCAAGAGAAGAGGGAACCTTATGCCAAAACAGCTATCAAGCAAAATTCGTTCACTGGGGGTACTCACTGGCGGCGGTGACGTGCCTGGGCTTAACGCCGCGATTAAGGCGCTGGTCTATCGCGCGGAGACGCTCGGCATTCGTGTGCTGGGCCTGCGCGAGGGGTGGGCCGGTATTACCTATCTGGACCGTTCGCGGGGCTACGATCAGTTGTTGTTCCGCGCGGATGAGCCAGCGACCTGGAGCACCAATTATTTAGTCCCTTTGAATCGCCTCAACACGCGTACCATCGACCGCCAGGGCGGGACGATCTTGCAGTCCACCCGCACCAATCCCGCGCGGGTCAAAGTCAGTGATCTGCCGGCGCATCTGCGCCACTATGGGGAAGGCCATGGCCCCGAAGACCGGGTAGACCTGACCCAGGAGGTCATCAAGAATCTGGAGTTCCTCGAACTGGATGGCCTGGTGGTCATCGGTGGCGACGATACGCTGAGCTATGGCGCGGTGCTGGCCGAACATGGCATTCCCACCTGGGGTATTCCCAAGACCATGGACAACGATGTGCCTGGAACGGATTATTGCATTGGCTTCCAGACCGCCATTAGCCGCGCGGCAGAGTTTATCAATCGCATTCGCTCAACCGCCGAATCGCACAGCGAAACCATCCTCTTCCGCATGTTCGGTCGCGATGCCGGCTTTACCGCGCTGGAGACGGCTATCGTCACCTGGGCGGATCGCCTGGTCATCCCGGAGGTGCCGGTGGATATCGACCGCCTGGCTGAACTGGTGCTCAAGGATCGCGAAAATCCCCAGCACTATTCCTCGGTGATTCTCTCCGAGGGCGGCAATCTGGGCGTGCCGGTGCCGGAGGTTGGTCCCGCCGATGCTTATGGACATCGCAAGAAGGTCAACGTGGCCGAGTTCCTGGCCGAAGAACTGACCAAACGTATTTCTAACGTGCGTTTTCTGGCCATTGACCTGACCTACTTCCTGCGCAGCGGTGAGCCGGAGGTGTATGACAAACATATGGCTATCTACTACGCCAACCTGGTCATGAGCGCTGTCACCAGCGGCACCTACGGCGTGATGGCCGGCTATCGCGATGGCTCCTTCATTTTCACCGACGTGCCCGGCAAAAACTACCCGGCGCGTCGTGTCCCTCTGGAGGACTACCACACCACGCGCTATCGTCCTCACTTCGAGAACATCAGCGGCTCTTACGTTCCCCAGCGTTAAGCGCCAGCGTCATGCCGACAAAGAACAGGAGCCAGCGGAATAAGTCCCTGGCTCCTGCTCTTTGTCGCTGCTGCGTATGGGCTTACTTCTTAGCGGAGGATGCGTCAGACTTGTCGTCATCGTCTGCCTTTTTCCGATGCGCTTTTGCCGGTGCGTCAGGCTTGTCATCATCATCGTCGTCCGCTTTTTTCCGATGTGCCCTGGCGGCGGGTGCATCGGGGGTGTCGTCATCGTCGTCCGCCTTTTTCCGATGCGCGCTGGTGGACTTCTCCGGCTCACTCGCTTGCTTGCCCTTTGCCTCTTCCTCCGGCTCATCGGTATGGCTGGTGGCGAAAGGCGAATAGATAGGCGGCAACTCGCCATTGGCATAGGTGCCGGCGGTGGGCGCTGGCTCGTCGGCTTTGGCCCTGTGCTCCGCGTGATGGCGCGGCTTGTGGGCCTCTGCGGCTTCCGGCTGCTCTGCGGGCGCGGCGGCCTGTTCGCTGGCGAGACTCAACGGCTGCGTAGGTGGCTCTGCTTCCGCGACCGGCGCGCCGGGTTTTGTGGGCGGCTCTCCACTGGGAGAATAGGGCGCGGCGGGATAGGCGGCCTGCGGAGCGGGCGCGGCAGGATAGGGAGCATAGCTAGCGGGAGGAGCGGGATAAGGATAGCCAGGCTGCGGAGCAGGAGCGGCAGGATAGGGAGCATAGCCGGCGGGAGGAGCGGGATAAGGATAGCCAGACTGCGGAGCAGGAGCGGTGGGATAAGGCTGCGGGGGCAGAGGCGGCTGTGCTTCCTCGGCGGGGGCGTCATTTTGCAAACGTTGCAGCTCCTCGTTTACCTCATTTATCTGTTGCTGAAACGTCGCGATCTGCTGGCAAATGGCGGTCAATTCTCCCTGAGCCAGAATGCCCTGCTGGTACATCTCCATGGCCTTCGCGATCAGCGTCTGTCCTTCCTGGGCCGCCTTAAAGTTAAGATCGTTGACCACGTTATGCAGGTGCTGGATTTTGGTGATCCGCGAGGCCTCCTGCGAGGCTCTCTCTAAACCATGTTGTATTGATTCTAAGAAACTCATCAGTATACCCTCAATCTCTCGTTACCACTAGAGTATGCCGCGCTGCGGGATGTGCCTGACCCTGGAGCGCGGCGGCAGGATTACGCCTGGCCTCGCTTCTGTCTCCACGGAGATGGGCCATCCGGCCTTCTTTGGCCTGATCGATTGCCTTGAAAATAGAAGTCATGAGCGTCCCTGGCGTCCGTTGTCATCCGGGTCGCCCGACTGGCAGGCACCTTGCGCGGTGCTACCGGCAGAGATATTATAACAAAGTTCATCCGCCTCTGTCGATAAAAGGCGTTGCCGGCTGCGCAGGCTTTGAACTGGCTTGAGGAGAGAGGCGGAGCGAATCAGGCATCTATGTGTAGCCCTGCAAGCGCGAAAATGGTTATAATGATGAGCAGAATTGCTGGTTACATCAAGAGTGGCTTGAGTGCGCAAACAACACCAGACGACAGGCTGGTGACAGGAATGACCATGAACTTCGATTATTTCAGGCTTTGAAAGGAAATCAAAGGAGGCAGAATGCAGGCTCTTTTAGGTATTGATCTCGGCACAACGGGCATCAAGGCGGCGCTGTTTGCGGCTGAAGATGGGCGGGTGCTCTCCTCAGCTTTTGTTGACTATCCTCTCTATCACCCGCAGCCGGGCTGGGCGGAACAGCACCCTGCTGATTGGTGGCAGGCCACGCTGGAGGCGATTCGCACCTGCTTACAGGCAGGTGCTCAGCATGGGGTGAGCGCGGAAGATGTGCGCGGCCTTGGCCTGTCGGGGCAGATGCATGGTGTGGTTCTTCTCGATGAGGCCTCGCAGGTGTTACGTCCATGCATCATCTGGGCCGACCAGCGCTCTGATGAGCAGTGCCGCTGGATCACCGAGCGCGTAGGACTGGCTAACCTGATCGAGTATGTCAGCAACCCGGCGCTCCCCGGTTTTTCCGCGCCCAAGGCGCTCTGGGTGCGCGACCACGAGCCGGAGATTTTCGCGCGCGCGCGTTTGCTGCTCCTGCCCAAGGACTACATCCGCTATCGCCTGACCGGTGTGGCCGCGATGGAGATTTCGGACGCCGCCGGCACCTGTTTGCTGGATGTCAAACGTGGGGTCTGGTCGCGTGAATTGCTGGAGGCCATCGAATTTGATCCCGCGCTGCTGCCCCCGGTCGTCCCCGCTGACGGCGTGGCGGGCACGATCACGCCGGAAGTCGCGGCCCTCACGGGATTGCGCGCCGGTACGCCTGTCGCTGGCGGAGGCGCCGACAACGCCTGTGGCGCGGTCGGCAATGGCGTGGTGCGCGCTGGATTGGCCCTGGTCTCGATTGGCACCAGCGGCGTGGTCCTGGCCCATGCCGATGCCCCGCAGGTGGACACCTCCAGCCCGGTGCCCAGGGTTCACACCTTTAACCATGCCGTGCCCGGCGCCTGGTATCTGATGGGCGTAACCCAGGGCGCCGGTCTCTCACTGCGCTGGCTGCGCGATAACCTGGGTCTACCCGAACATGCCCTGGAACGCTGGACCGGCCTGGATGCCTATGAACTGCTCTCGCGCGAGGCCGCGCAGGCGCCAGCCGGCAGCGCCGGTCTGTTCTTCCTGCCCTACCTGCAAGGCGAACGCACGCCTCATCTTGATCCCTACGCGCGCGGTGGCTGGCTTGGCCTGAGCGCGATTCATGATCGCCGCCACCTGGTACGCTCAGTCCTGGAAGGCGTGGCCTTTAGCCTCAAAGATTGCTTTGCCATCATCAACGAACAGGGCTTGAGTATTGAGCAGGTGCGCGCCACCGGAGGCGGAGCAAAAAGCCCGGTCTGGCGTCAGATCATCGCCGATATTCTGGGCGTGGAACTGGTCACGACCAACGCTCAGGAAGGGCCGGCCTTTGGCGCCGCGCTCCTGGCCGGAGTCGCGGGCGGCGTCTACAGTTCGGTCCAGCAGGCGTGCGAACTGACCGTCCAGGCCGTCGAGCGCACCGCGCCCGACGCGCAGCGCGTGGAACTCTACGCCAGGGCTTATGAAACGTATCGGGCGCTTTATCCCGCCCTGAAGCCGCTGCTGTCGCATCCGCTGGCGTAATGACGCACAGCGGATGCGTGGAGGCTTGATATCCTCCATCCATCTGGCCACTTTCCAGGCCGATCAGCAGCGTTTAAAAACCCTCAAGTAGCGCGTCCGGCAAATACGAAGCGGGGTGCCGATCCTCTTCAATGAAGGGGGCGGCACTCCGCTTCGTATGCTTCAAGGAAAAACCTCGTTCGCTCCCTGCCACTTGCGGTACAGCTTCAGCATATTCTAGCGGGGATTGCGGCCTTCATTGATGCGCCAGGTGATGCGTCCGCGCTTCAGGTCATAGGGCGAGAGCGCCACACGTACTTTATCACCGGCTACCAGGCGGATATTTGCCATGCGTAACCGTCCAGCCGGTACAGCTAATACTTGATGCTGCTCGTCAATCTGGATCTTAAACATGGCGTTGGGGAAGACTTCCAGAATTTCCCCAACAACGACAATTTCATCTCTCTCTTTTGCCATAATCTTCTTCCTTTGCTGTGCTCAGTACGGCCTCTTCAAGACGGGCCTGGTGGATGTTTGTTTCTGCCAGGTTGACATCGCGCAGGTCGGCCCGATACAAGATCGTTCCATCGAGATTGGCTTCCCACAGATTCGCGTGATAGAGGTGAGTGCAACTCAAGTCCGCGCCGTTGAGAATGGCCTGGCTGAGGTTGGCCTTGATCAAATTTGCCCGGTAGAGATCGGCCCAGGTCAGGTCCACGTTTCTGAGATCCACGCCGCTCAGATTCGCGTTGCTCAGGCTGGCCCAGGCCAGGTCGGAGCCACTGAGATCAGGCCTGATCTCTGGATGCTCCTGGCGCCACTGATTCCAGGCGTGGACACCCTGTTTAAGCAGATCGAGGTGGTGTTGATTCGCCAATGGACATACCTCCATGTGTCTTTGCTATGCGCATAGTGATCTATCCTGCTCAGCACCTGAAACTCGACTTTGCTTCAGGCAACAATGCTCTCTCTTCAAGGGAAGAGAGTACGGCAAAACGTTCAAAACGTTCATCTGTCAGACGAAGCAGCGTTCCGATTCGCACAGGATAAAATGGGTAGAAAAGAGCACAGAGAGGTGGTACAGCAAAAGAGGAAAACGAATTGGTATGAGATCCTGTTACACGGCGCCTGACCGGGTGTGCCAGGCCGGGAGGCGCATCGCGCATTGCTGCCCACGCTCTAAAGCATGTGCTAACACAATTGCCTCCTTTCTTGCCGGGCTGAATAACGCATTCAGCTCTCATCATCAATGTATTGTTTGCTGAACAGGTAATAAAAGTATAACAGCGACCAGGAAAAACCGCAAGAGCCACAGGCTCTTTTTCAGAGAAACGTGCTATAGTAACTGGTGAGACTAATGTTCTTTCAGAGAGGTTTTTCTTCAAGATGAGTTTTGCCGATGCCCTTTTAACCGAAGATTTGCAGCCGTTGCGTCAGAAATTGCTCTATCATCCACTCTGGCGGGGGATTGAGCAAGGCACGGTCACGCGGGAACAGTTGCGCCGTTTCGCCTTGCAGGACTGGTGGCTGGTGCGCGAGGCTTACCGGCTGGATGCTCTGGCCATAGCCGCCGCGCCAGACCTGGAGACTCAGGAATTGCTGATTGCCAAGCTGCAGCCTAAAGTGGGCGGCTATGAGCATCTCTGGCGCTTTGGCGCGGCTTTTGGCCTGACCCGCGCGGACTTTGAGGCCGTTGAGCCGCTGGCTGGCTGTATGGCGCTGACAACCTATTTTTACTGGATGCTGACCTACGGAACGCCCGCCGAACGCCTGGCCGCTGTGAGCGCCAGCGAAGATATCTTTATCCAGATCTGCCTGCGCATCGCGCCAGCTCTCCAGCGCCATTATGGGCTGAGCGCCGAGGAAGTGCTCTTTTTCACCGTTCACGAACAGATAGGCGAACATGTCACTCCTGTTGACGATGCCCTGCTGGCGCGTTACCAGTCAGACGCCGAACGCCGCCAGATTACTCGCGCGGTGCGCCTCAGCCACGAGTTCGAGCTGCTGTTTTACGATACTGTCATGAGCGGTTCTCTGGCCTGAGCGGGTTTGCGAGAGGCTGAAAAGTCAGGGGCAGAACGTATCGCCACAGAGGCCGGGTGGCCACCAGGACGAAGCTGTTCAGTATCTTTGTCCTGCGCTGGCTCGTGATTGAGAAGAGAGGAGAGTTGTTCGCAGGAAGCATCCGGCTGAAGCAGAAAGGCAGATGGCGATGAGTACGACATCAACCCCCGAACTGGTAAAGCAAAAAATGGCGGCTTTTGCTGAGATTCAGAGCGAATTTGAGCGCTGCTTTCGCTTTAAACAGGAAGTGCATGGACAGAAGCGCTTTGCCACTTTTCCTGTTGAGCAGGTTGTTTTCTATTTCCATGCGCTCTGGCTGTGCGAGCGCAAAGACCGCTTGCTGAGTGTTTACAAAAACATTCGGCGTTACGCTGGTGTGCGTAGCCTGGAACTGCTGCGAGCCTGGCAGGAAGGGGACAATGCCGGCGTGGTCACATTCCTGCTGGATGAGTTGGAGATCCGCTCCATCGCGGATTTCACTGCTCAGCTTGATCGGGTTCATCAGCAGGGCGTGGACGACGGCATAATGCAGCGTCTGGAGCAGGGGCGCCAGATTCAGCTTAATCGCGGCCTCAACCTCATCCATGCCCTGGAGGCCATCTCCGCGCTATCACCGGCGAGCCTGCTCAGAGAAGTTCGCCGGGCGTGTGAGCTTTATGAACACACGCCCGCGCAGCTACAGGAGCAACTGGCCGCGATGACCGCGCCGGTATACACCTATCGGCCTCATGCTCTGCTGGCCCAGAAAAATATGACCCTCATGAATCGCCTGGAGGTAGATGCCCTGGCCAGCAGCGCCGAGGAACCGCGTGCTCAGGCCTGGCTCCTCAAGTCCGCCGAGCGACCACG
>DASZXF010000045.1:0-7478 GCA_035546055.1 Ktedonobacteraceae bacterium | reverse complement strand
CAATGGCGTCTACCAGCAGCATGACGATCAGGGCTCTTACGTCTTCTCCTCCCAGGAGAAGACGGTGTTCCAGGTCGACAGCCAGGTACTCGACAGTGTTGAGATCGATAAGGCCGCCTTTCTGACGCTTATTCCTCCTGCCGGTGCCCGGCAGGGCACCGATGTACAGACGAGCTTTGTCTTCTGGGGAAACCTGCAATTTCGGGCGCTGGCCGGCTTCGACCTCTTCTCCTTTGGCAGCACGGATGGCGCGGGCGGCGGCCTGTCCTACGCGAATCTGGCCATCAGAATGGCTTTTCCAGCAGACAATCCCAATCACAAGACCTTTACGTTCGACGCCGGGCAGGTGACGGTTGATGCCTCAACCAGCGTCGCCCGCCAGGAGAGCCTCTATCGCCACTTTCCACTCAAGTTAAGCGGCCTGGTACAGGCAGAGCAGGAGGGGACGACGGCGAGCCCGGGCTATATGCCTGTCAGCGGACCGCTGACCGGGAGTCAATTAACGCCACCCTGGTATGGATTGACTTCCGAGTTACATCTGGGAAGCCCCGGCGCACTCGCCGGCCAGGTCGGCTTCGTAGCCAGCCTCCTCATGGCCTGGATGCCCAATCCACAGAATTACACTATTTTCATCGGCTTACGTCTGCCCGGCGTCAACGGTGGCAAGCGCGAAATCAGCCTGGAAGGTATCATAAAGCTCACCTTTGGGGATATACGCTTTGTCGTTAACCCTCCCTCCTATATCCTGCAACTGCGCAAACTCGCCCTGAATGTGTTAAGCGTGAGCTTTCCTCCCGGTCAGACCGATATCATCCTTTTCGGTAATCCCGACGAGCAGGATAATACGACGCTCGGCTGGTTCGCGGCCTACAGGAAAGCCGACCAGAAGCATTCTCAAAAGACTCCCCGGATCGGGTTCCTTCACGATAGTCGGGTAAGTACACAGTAAAGAAAAAACCAGTCTTTTTCTTTCGATTTGATACATTTGAGCATGAAAAGAGCAAAAACGCATGAAAATAGAGACCCTGGCGGCGCTCCTACAACAGCAATACATCCATGGAACAACTTTGCAGCTTCCCGAGGATAACCAGCTCCAATCACAGGATATCTCTCGCTTAATCGAGAACTACCTGCAGCCCCAGCTAGAAATCACCGGTGTGCAGCAACAGCAGCAGACGCTGACCCGCTTGATCTACACTGGTCAGATAAACCTGCTGAATCTCCATGCCGATGTGACGGCCATCTTTTACCTGACAGATACCGTAACCGATGGCACGCCTCAACTTACCCTGGCCGTATCTCTACCGGCAGGCTGGACCTTTGGGGCAACCTTTCCTCCGTTAAAAGGGCAGATTATCGATAGCCTGGCTTTTACAGGTCCGCTCTTCGTGCTCGAATCGTTTACCACGGATGGCTCCAATACCTATCCCGGCATCGGACAGGGCTTCAACTTCAGTGGCCTGCTGCAGACCGCAGACTCGCCTTTGTTTGATCCGATCAACTGGCTGCTGGGCACGAAGCTGCTGCTCACCGGCCTGTTGCAGAATGTGTCAGATCCGGCACATACGGCCCCGACGATGCTGCTGACGACGCCGCTGGATAGTTCATCACTGCAAATTGGTTCGGTGACGCTTTTCACTCAGACGCAGGTTGTCTCAGAGTACCTCTTCCTGGAAAATGAGGCGGACGCTCAACCACGGCACGTAGATCCCACCCTCAAAACCAGCGTCTCTCTGCTGGGAACGCTGCAACTGGGCAAGACACCCGCCGACGCGCTGACGTTGAGTATGACACTTTCCCCAGATCCGAATGTGCTCTTTTTTGCCATTACCTCCGCCAGCAACCTGCAGAGCCTCTCCGATCTCACAGGATATGCCGGCGGCTCAGCGCTCAGCAATCTGATTCCTGCTCAGTTTCCGCTGGCTCAGTATTTTTCGCTCAAGAGCTTTGCGCTGACCATCGCGCCAGCCTTTCAAAAGATTCTCAACCTCTCAATGGAGGTAGCGCTCCACAACGCTGCTCAAAATGGAGAAAGCCCGACCTGGACGATCATCCCCAATGTTGTCAGCCTGTCAGAGATTGCCTTCTCCTTCTTCATCATTGATCCTACCTCCCCGCAAGCGGGAAATATCTCCGCATCCATCGCGGCAACGCTCGACATCGCAGGCACCGCCCTGGTCGTCTCCGTCTCGCTGCCTGACGTTACGCTCCAGGCCTATCTGCCGCCGGATGAGACCATCCCGGTCGATGACGTGCTCAAACAATTTATCGGCCCGGAGGTCAGCCTTCCGACAACCACCCTGACTGTCAACGCGCTCTCCTTAATGGTTAATCCAAACGACAAAACATTTGCGCTGAATGCGCTGATCAGCGAAGACTGGGAGCTGGTCACCTTCAGTCCTTCGGCCAAACTGGTACTCACATCCATCTCACTCAGCATCAACCTTTCGCAGACAGGCTTCACGGGCCAGTTCAGTGGCAGTCTCCAGTTCGCGGGGATCGACTTTATGGTCGCGGCGCTGAAGAATGATGCCAGCAGTTCGGCCTGGATCTTCGCGGGCCAGATCACCTCTTCCTTTTATGTGACGGAAGTTATTCAAGCACTGGTACCCTCCTTTCCGTCGCTGCCTTTTCTGGATAGTATGGAGGTCAAGACCCTCGGCGCAAGTTATCATACGGGCGACCGCACCTTTTCGCTTGAGGCGGCCATACACTGGCCTTGCCAGATCGGGAGTTATACGTTCACACTCGACCTGGCATTTAGTATGACTTCAATGCGCCCTGTGCCAGATGGTCCGGTCCTCTACCGGGGATTGATTGCTGGCACATTCGATTTCCTTGGCCTGAGACCAGGCTTTATCTACGCCTTCGACCAGCAAAATCAAGCCAGTACCTATACGCTGCAATTAGATCCCTTTACCGTCCAGTATGTGAAGACGCCCAAAGACGAACGGCTGATTATCAATTTTGGCAATACGACGGTAGGCGCGCTTCTCGCCTGGGTCATTAAACTGGCTGATCCGGGAGCCAGCGCTCAGTTGAGCGCTCCCTGGGATGCGCTCAACTCCATCAGTCTGAGCAATCTCTCCATCACGCTCGATTTTACCAAAAACTCCCTGGAAATAGACTACCCGGTGAGCGTGGATCTGGGCTTTATCAAGATCAACAACTTCTCGCTGATGTATACGCGCAATTATGGCCAGGGGCAGGTGCAGCTTCAACTGGGCGGACAGTTTCTCGGACAGACCTACGACAAAAACACCAATCCGCTCGCCTGGGATGCGCTCAATGGCCAGCCGCCAGCCGTACCAGGAGCTGGCGCGAAGCTGCTCGATCTGCAATATATGGGCCTGGGTCAGCATATCGAACTGGCAGAGGCGAGCCGGCTCGATACTATGGCAAAAGTGATCAAGGCGATGGAAGATACGCTTGTCCCGCTCGACGATACAGCGCAGAATCCGCTGCAACAGGTTGGCGGCCTGCAATTTAATAGCGGGAGCAACTGGCTTATCGGAGCCGACTTTGTGATCCTGGATACCTTCGCTCTGAGCCTCATCTTCAACGATCCGCAACTCTACGGTCTGCTGGTCAGAGTCAGCGGTCCGAGCGCGGCGGTGTTCCAGGGACTGAGCTTTGAAATACTCTATCGCAAACTCAGCGAGAAGCTTGGACTCTTCCACGTCGAACTGAAGCTCCCTGATGCGATGCGCCACCTGGAATTTGGCGCGGTTTCTGTCACCCTGCCCATTATCGACATCGACATTTATACAAACGGCAACTTCCGCCTCGACTTTGGCTTCCCGCTCAGCCTGAAGGACTTTTCGCGCTCCTTCAGTCTCCAGGCTTTCCCTTTCATAGGGTATGGTGGCTTCTATTTTGCCCTGTTGAGCGGCGCAACCTCTACCAGCGTGCCCGTGGTGCTCAATGGTCGTTTCAACCCGGTGATTGAGTTTGGCTTTGCTCTGACGGTTGGCGTGGGCAAGACGCTGACCCTCGGCCCTCTCTCGGCGGGCATAAGCGTGGCTGTTCTGGGCATGTTGGAGGGGGTGTTCGGCTGGTTTCATCCCACCGATACCACCATGCCAGAGGCGACGTACTATAGAGTCCAGGGCACGATTGATCTCGTGGGCAAGATCTATGGAACGGTAGATTTTGCGATAGTGAAGGCCAATCTCTCGCTCGCCGTGTATGCCAGCATTACACTGGCCATTGAGTGCTATAAGCCCATTATAATCAGGATGAGCGCCGGTGTGACCGTCGAAATCAATGTACAGATTCTGTTCATCACTGTGCATTTCAGCTTTAGCACGACGCTCACTCTGACCTTTGCCATCGGTGAGGCCAGCACGCCTCCCTGGATCGTCGGTCCCCAGGTGCCACTGCCTCGCCAGTTACGCGCGCAGAGGAGTCCCTATAGCCCTGGCCCGGCGCATATGGCCCTGGCCAGTACCGCAGCCTGGCGCCGCCTGAAATACACTCTGCCCACGACCTTCAATATGGTGGGCCGGGCGATCAATGATCCCAACAATGCTCCCCTTGTCATCTACGCGGCTCCGGCCTTTTCACAGGCGCTCCCCTCCGATCTCGCCATTCCTGCTTCCTCCACATCCCCGCTCCAGGCACCCTCCGAGGAAAAACCGGTGGTAACAATCACGATGCTTCTCTTCGTAGAGAATGCCATCTCTCCCCAGGCTCCCACGGCAAAAGAGGCGCGTATACCAACTGCCAGGGCAGATGAGGTTCCCTTCAACCTCCTGATGATTAAACTGCTCAGGTGGGCGATTGCGGCGCTGGAGAACGAGACCACGACCGTGAGCGCGCTTGAACTGGCCAGCATCCACGCCAGACTGGATGACCCGGCGCTTACTGCCAGGATCTTCGCTTACCATAATTTGACAAAGTTCTTTGTCGAGGCCAATGTGACGTTCCAGTTGCAGCCACGACCGATCACCGGGCAAGCAGCTCTCAGCGGCACCTTTTTCCCGATGTTCCCTGAACTGACTATGAGCGATGGGACGATCACCCCTGTCTCTTTCTGGGATACGCATGAGGTAACGCAAGACTATATAGAGAACCTGAATGTATACTTCAAACAGCTCCAGGTGGAGTATGAGAATAGCGTGGAGCGCGACCCGCAGGAAGCGCGCAGCAAGGCCCGGAAAACGATCCTGGCCGGAGAGGACGACCCCACCTCCATCGCGGCGTTTATCTTTTGCTCTTACTTTGAACTGCTCACAAAATCAGTGGTCCAGAGCGCCCAGGATTATTTGCAAGCGTACACGTACCTTGTAGATTCTACGCAAGCCCCGGAGCTATCGCTCCAGGATATCGCGGATTCTTTCGCGCAGGGAACGGCGGAATATCTCATCAGACAGGGCGATACGCTCGCCTCTATTGCTGCTCTTACCGGTTCTTCTGAAGAGATGATCGAGGCCCAGGCCAGGCGACAACAGATAGACCTGGCCCAGCCGGGCAGCAGGCTAACTGTTCCCGTCCGGGTGACGGCGGAGAGCATTGTGATAGCAAACCAGGCCCAGAGCGGAATCTTGAACTCCGGGGGCACGCCCCCCTTCACGCTGAACCTCGCAGGGGTGGTCTACCAGGTCAGGGATGGGGACACCTTGAGCCAGGTCGCCTCTACCCTCCTGGTGACTTCCCTGGATCTCCTGACGGAAAATGCTGACGTTGAAGCCCTGTTCGTGGTCGGCACTACCATTGCCTTCGGCACGCTCTCTTATACGGGCCGGACTGGAGATTCGCGGGACAGCGTGGCTCTGTACTTTGGCGTGGATAAGGCTCAGGTAGAGCAGCAGGGCGACCACTATACCATCAGCGGCGTCACCCATACAGTCGGGCGCGGCTTTGTCATTCCCTATACTAGTAAGGAAGGTGATACACTCGATACGATCATCACCTGCTATTTTACTCCGCCCCCGCTGACACCGGAGCAGCGAGCGAGCCTGGCAGCGCTCATCGAGAGCTGGAATCCGCACATTCCTGATTTTACGAAGCTGGTACCCGGTACGTTGCTCCAGATTCCTTACAACGAGACATGCCGGAACCTCGCTCGCTATTACTATCTCGGCCAGGATAAGGACACACAATTGTCAAGCCTGCTGCCCCTGGTCGAGTCCCTCAAACTGCTGCCGCTCACCACGCTGGCAGCGCCGACGATTACCTATCCCGTCAAGTCAACGGATACGCTGGTCGGGATTGCGCAGCAGTTTAACCTCACTCTGCAGGCGCTGACCACGACTATCGCTCTCACAAAGGGCATCTTCCTGCCAGAAGCGGAGATACAGGTCCCGGATGTGCCGGCAATCAACATCGAGGATCTCTGCCACGGACTGAAACGGAGTCCGCTCCTGAACACCGCAGCCGGCATGGCCTCGCGCTTCCTCCTGCAAGGCCTCCGCTTACCTTATCCGCAGGATGCCGGCGAGATGAACACATCCTGGACACCGCAGACGCAGTTGAGCACCTACCCACTGTACGCCCTCACCGGCCAGGAATACCAGGTGGCCACGCCAGCGGCGAAGGACTACACCATTACCCTGAGCCGGACCAGGGAGGCGTCCTGGCTGCACATGCCGCCCGCTTCCCCTGTGAAAGATGCGCTACTGCTGCCGCTTCAGCGCGAGGAGATCGAGCAGATTGACGAGTTCGCCAGGCTTCGGTTCCAGCCGAATATCCAACTGCTGACGCGCCTGCCCCTCTACACCTATAGCCTGCGGCGTTTTGCCTTACAGAACGCGAAACACTGGCAAGCCGCAGCTCTGCCGACCAGTAGCCGCCTGGCCTCGACCAGCCAGTGCGCTGGCGAGCCGACTATCTGGCCGTTGCCTGATCCTCTGCAAGCTCAAATCGCTCACGCTCACGGCTACGAATTACTGTACAGGGTGGCCGCCGGCACGTATACCAGTAGCGGTTCAGGTATCCAGGTAAGCGACCTGGAACACTACCTCTGGGCCACCAGCGTTGAGATTCTCGTTCAGGAGATTCCAGCAGCAGGCTATGACGCCGCTGTGCTCCCCAATACGTATATGCTGGTCGGAGCGGATGAGCAGGGAAAGCAAACGCTGCTCGCTGTGCTGGACTATCTCACTGCCCGGGGCACTGATGAGCGAGCAGCGCTTTTCCTGCTTTACCAGCCCGATCCCAGCGGGGCAAATCCCCAGGGACTCGCGTCGGATGTCCTGAACACCACGGGCACCTATCTGCTCCAGACAAACCTGTCAACGGTCGGTCACAGTGGCAATCTCCCGGAGAGCCTGCCACTGGCTGTACAGACAACTGCGGCCACTCCCAATTCGGCCACACTTGACGACGGGCTGGCTTTTCTGAGCTTGCTCTGGGAAGGAAGCGTCGTCAAAAGCGGCGGCTACTACCTGAATTATGTCAACAGCAATGGCGGAAGCGGGCTGCCCGGCTATCTCTTTGCTCAGAGCAAAAGCGCAACCCTGACCCTGCTGATTCTC
>DASZXF010000044.1:0-5005 GCA_035546055.1 Ktedonobacteraceae bacterium | reverse complement strand
AGGTGCTGGCCTACGAGGAGGGCATTCGTCTGCTGGCCAGGGAAGTGATCGCGGAAGTCAGGGGCAAGCGCGAGTTTGATTTTGTCACCGATATCGCGCGCCGTCTGCCCATGCGTATGCTGGGCAAGCTGCTGGGCATTCCCGACGCGGAGGGCATGTGGATGGTTAAAATGGGCGATGCCCTGATCGGCAACAGCGACCCCGAATTTACCAGTCACCCGGTCGGCCTGGTCGATACCGACGCCTATCGCCTGATGCCCTTCCGCAGTCCGGTCAGCTACGATCTCTTCGCCTTTGCCGAGGAGCTGGCCAGGAAGCGACGCGAGCAGCCCACTGACGATGTGATTTCCCTCCTGCTGCGGCCCAAGAAGGATGGCGAACCGCTTTCGGAGCACGAATTTAAAAACTTCTTCACCCTGCTGGTCGCCGCCGGCAACGACACCACGCGTTACACCATGGCCGCCGGTCTGCAAGCGCTGATCGAACATCCTGAACAACTGGCCAGGTTGCGCGCCCATCCCGCGCTCATGCCGCAGGCTGTTGAAGAGATGTTGCGCTGGGGATCAGTCACCATGCACTTCCGCCGCACAGCCACGCAGGATACCGTCCTGGGAGGTCGACAGATCAAAGCCGGGGAAAAAGTCGTCATCTGGTTCATCTCCGCCGATTTCGACGAACGCCATTTCCCTGATCCCTTCCGCTTCGACATCACACGCACGCCCAACGAGCACGCCGCCTTCGGCCTCAAAGGTCCGCACCGCTGCCTGGGAGAATACCTGGCCCGCGTCGAGATCAAAGTGCTTTTCGAGGAACTCCTGCCATTGGTCCGCGATATCCGTCTCAATGGACCCGCAGTCCGCCTGCGCTCCAACTTTATCGCGGGCATCAAACACCTGCCGGTCCAGGTCGAGTGGGTATCCTGATCTTTTTTTTCGCTGGCGCCCGAAAACTGTCACCCTGTTGAGCCTGGCTCGCGTGTAATAAGCAGAGGAATTGCCCGGCTGTGTATGCCGTCAGCAATCCCCGCGTGACGGCGGCCTGGGAACGGCGTGGTTCGCAGGCCAGCGCACGTCACCCTGATGTCACGAATTGTCGGGCAACACGCTACCGGTCGCGGACCGGCGGATGAAGGAGGCTCTGGATGACCCTCGCTGATCTTTTTACCCTGAGCATGAATATCGGTTCGGGGCTATTCACACTGGCAATCGACATTGGCAAAAGTAAAGCTCTGGCCGATTTTCTGGCGATCAGCATCTCGTTGGGAGGATACACCATCACCTACAACCTGCTCGATTTCCTGATCATCCTGGCCATTTCCGTCGTCGCCGCCGTCCTGGTCGAAAAGGTCGCGCACCAGACGACCCCCGGCGGCTTCCTGGGAGCCTTCCTGATCGCCCTCATCGGCATCTGGATCTTCATCACCTTCATCCCCCTCACCTGGAACAAGGACTTCAGGGTTCCCAGCACCCATGTCCCGCTGATCACCTCCTTCATCGGAGCGATCATCTCCATTCTGATTGTCCACTTCTTCAAAGTCGTCTTTGGCAAAAAAGGCAGCGCCGCCAAAGCATAGTGCCCGGCACTGCGGCATCCTGAAAAAGAGGGCCGCTGCAACGTGCCTGTTCCAACGGGACGGAAGCGCGGGCAGGTTCTGTTGCAGCGGCCCTCTTTTGCATGGCTGGTCTTCGCAGAAGCGGATGGTGTTTACGGTTTTTTGCCCCAGACAGTCAGAAGCGCCCAGATGGCGCAGAAGTCGCTTTCCAGCATCTCGGCCAGCCCCTTCTGGGCAATGGTGCGCCAGTCTTCCAGGGTCGCGACACCGCTTTTTTCGATAAAAGGTTCCAGGGCCAGGAAGGCGTTGGCGAAATCGTAATAGAAGCCCTCGTGGGCCTCTGTGCCGCTGGAAAATTCCACCACATGGGCCATCTTCTGCTGATCTTCGATCCCTGCCTGCCGGAAGAAGGACAGCAGCATGGGGAAGATGCTGAAGTGCAGGCCGTTGGGCGAAAAGCCCAGCCCGTTGCGCGCCATGGCCTGGAGAATCAGCCACCAGGCCTTTTCAAAGGATGGCTTGTTCGCGAAGCCCAGCTCAACCTCGGTGAAACGCAGGATGCCGCCAGGGCGCAGCAGGCGCAGGCTCTCCCGCACAAGCTGCGGCCAGCGCTGCTGCTGCATAAAACCGACAATGAAGCGCTCGTTGACCAGGTCAAAGGAGGCATCGGGAAAGGGCAGGGGGTGTTGTAAAATATTCACGACCTGAAAACTGGCATTGGACACCTGCTGCACCTCGGCCTGGGCGCGGGCATAGGCGATCATCTTCTCACTGATATCAACACCCACCACCGCGATATCGGGATAGGCAAAAGCCGTTTCGATGACCCAGCCGCCGGGTCCGCAGGCCAGGTCCAGGATGCGTTCCACGCCATCCAGATTCGGGTGTTCGGGAAAAATACCCCCCATGCCCTGCGTGATGAGTTGATCCTGGCGCATCAAACGGGCCATCTCCGCGCCGCTCTCGGTATCGAGTACATAGCGTTCTTGCCGGTGATCATGCGGCTGTGGACCGGTCGTCATGGCATCCTCCTTGAACATGTGGGGGTCTGCAAAAAGACCTGAATAAGTTCTTCCTCGATCTCGCGCCAGACCTGCTGGCGGGCCAGATCCAGCGTACAGGCTTCTCCGCGCACCTGGGCCAGGCGAAAGCGCTGGAGCACCCGCGCCTGAAGCTGGCGAAAATAGGGACGTTGCTGCTCATCGGAAGGCATATGGCGCAACTGGACAGCCCGCACATCGTAGAAATCCTCAGACTCGAACAGCAGGGTCGCCATCTGCGCGTACTCTTCAAGCGCCTGGACCAGTGGTTGCTCCTCCTGAAACATATCGGGCACCGCGCTGGCGGCCAGCAGGCAGCCGCACACCCGGCTGTGGCGGGCAATCGGCACAGCGGCGGCGCTCTGTTCAAAGGTCGTCCAATGAACCGGCACCCGCGTCGGCTCCGTGCGATTGGCAACTACCGTGCGCTTGAAATTCATCAGCGCGTACCCGGCCAGCGACTCCGCGCCCAGCAGCATCGTCTTCTGCTCCAGGTCGCGTTTCCAGGGCGGCGTCCCGATACCGCCGATCTCGCGCAAGCTGCGCACCACCTGCCCCTCAAAGGGACGCACACAGACCACCAGGCTGATCGACATGCCCCGCCGTTCTGGATCAAGATGGGCAATGGCTTGCTGAAACAATAAATCTTGCAATGTCTGGCGACAGAGCAGCGCGGGAAGCCGACTGTAGGCGCGCAGACTCTGGGCATAAAAGGTCGAGGGCAGACTGCCGGCCACAGTTTTCGGCGTATTTTCACCCCGGCGCAACTGCGGGTAGTCCTGTTCGGCCAGACGATAAAACTCGTGAAACAGTGAGGGCGGCATAGCCTGCACCAGGCTCTGCATATTGTTTTCGCGCGGCTGCGAAGTGCCAGCGGCCCAGCGCACAAGGGTGATCGGCTGCACAGAAAGGTCTGCCGCCAGCCGCGCCTTCTCGGCGCCATTCTTCAGAAGTTCAGCCAGCATCTGCCGCCAGGTCGCCGCCGATGGTGGATAGCTCATCGCTCGCTTCTTTCTCAACTCCGTGAAATGCAAGAACCGCCAGCGCCATAGCGAGGGAGAAACCGGGCCAAACAGCTCGCCCGGAGCCAGGAGTCCCCTGACTCTTTCCGCTTCTCTCTATAACTGGCCGCTCAAAGGACTCTTCTGGAGTATAACATTTCTTCTGCTAAAAAGAAAGAGAAGCACTTATTTTTATTGCAATTGTCTTGTATAACATAGAACAGCAGACACCGTTTTTCCATAACTCAGCAGCACCAATCGGCTCCTGCGTATCCGCGACCACCTTCAACCGGCTATGCTCAACTCTTCTTCATCTGTGAACCCAAACCTTGACAAAAGTCACGCGTTTGCGCAACATCTGCCCGGCGTTTTCCACAAAAAAGCACCCCTGACTGTCCATCATGGACAATCAGGGGTGAGAAAAGCCCTCGGGCTAGTGGCGGCTCTGGCCACCGCGCTGAATGCAGCGTTTGATATCTTCGGGGGAGTTGAACTCCTCGTTCGGCAACACCTGCTTCAGAGCAGCGATCATCTGCGGATTGGCGCCCCGCTGCTGAGCCTGAGCCACAATGTCCTCTTTATCCAGCGGATAAGGCATTGTGCTCAGCACTTTATCAAGCATTCCACCCTGGTTGAGTTGATTCCAGTCTAACTGCATATATGTATCACCTTTCGGAAAAGTTTTGTCTTTCATGTCTTCCCTGCCAACGTTGTATCCTGTGGGTATTCTATGCCGCCAGACCAAAACATATATGCATATATATCAGATCAGACCAGAAAGCCTTTACGAGTGCGCATTCGCCACCGGAATCACGAACTCGTCAGTAGCCACGCCGGCGTGATAATACTTTTCGTCGGCGTATTTGATGAGCAGGAACCAGACCACCTGAATTTCATTGGCATAGACGCCGCCCTCTTTGACCAGGTTATCCTCGGTCAGGCGCTTCTGTTCGACATCGGTGATGGCATAGCTGTCGGTATAGTAGCTCCAGCTATCGATCAAGGTCTGGCTGAAGCCCTCGATAGCCATCATATTGACATAGGGATACGCCTGAGAGACCTGGACGCCGGGATCTGCGCCTGTGCTCAGCTTAAAGTCAGCCGTATCCTGCTTCCAGCCGTCCAGCAGAGCCAGGGTTGATTTCAGCGAGACATCGATATGCACATGCTCAACCAGTACCGTAGCCCCTGCCGGAATCTGGCTGGCGGTCAACCGAAGGTTAATCGTCTTGGAGTCCGTGACGCGCCATTTCGCCGTATCATACGAAGTCGAGAACTGAGAGGCGAGAGCCACCCTGTTATTATCCATGACATGAGGAAAAGAGAGCTTACCGCCAGACATGCCATTATTCAACTGTGGCAAGGTTGTCTTTGGCGCGTGCTCCTCATTACACGCGGCCAGTAAAAACAGA
>DASZXF010000043.1:0-2753 GCA_035546055.1 Ktedonobacteraceae bacterium | reverse complement strand
GCCAACGTCAATCCTCCCCAGGGATAGAGTTTCTCACAAGTCAAGCCAAGGCCATCACCAGCGAGGGTGCAGGGAGCGCAGCGTCCCTGCCGGGTGCGGGTGTCCCGCATCTTTCTCCCCTCTTGCTTCTCGCCGCTGTCGGTGGCAAACGGCTGGTGAGAAACCCTGAACATTGGGAGAGAACAATTTACAACAGAGCGAGGTACTTATAAAATGAAGCGGGCACTCCTGGTCATCGATGTCCAGAACGAATATTTTACCGGCAAGCTACCGGTCAGCTATCCCCAGGGCAGCCTGGAGCAGATCACGCGCGCGATGAGCGCGGCCCAGGAAGCGGAGATACCCATTGTGCTGATTCAGCACAGCGCACCTCAGCCGGACAGTACGCTTTTCCGGCGTGGCAGCGCTGAATGGGAGCTGCATCCGGCAGTGGCGCAGTTCCCACACGCCATTCTGATCGAGAAGGCTTTGCCCGGCAGCTTTACCGGCACCGAACTGGAGGCCTGGCTGCGCGGACACGCAATAGACACGGTGGTCATCAGCGGCTACATGACGCAAATGTGCTGCGATACAACAGCCCGCCAGGCTCTCCACCTGGGCTTTGGCGTGGAATTTCTCTCGGACGCCACCGGTACCCTGGCCTTTCAAAACAGCGCGGGAGAAGTCACAGCAGAAGAACTGCACCGGGCGATTCTGGTCACCCAACAGTTTCGTTTTAGCCAGGTACTCTCAACCACAGCATGGATCGCCCGCCTCAACGCCCGGGCATAACAGGCCGGGCAAGCAGATAAGCACAGCAGCTAGAAAGATATCAAGAGCACATGACGCACGAACATCATCATCACCACCACGAGGAGCCAGAGGCCGAACATGGCGGCTATCTGAGCGGAGCCAAGATTCTGCCCACGCGGGTACGTCCCGGTATGACAGTCGCGGAACTGATTGACGAGCAATTCCAGGCATATAATGCCGCGCGTCTGAACGAAGCGGCGCGCCTCTACGCCGAAGAGATGCTGAATCCAGAAAAAGATGTGACCATCGGCCTGACTATGGCCGGAGCATTGACCCCGGCTGGCCTGGGTGGCTGTATCCTGACGCTGATGGAGTATGGGTTCATCGATTTTATCGTCAGCACTGGCGCCAATCTCTACCACGATATGCATCATGCCCTGGCCATGACCCTGCATCGCGGCGATTTCCGCCTCGACGATACCAAATTGCAGGAAGAGGGCGTCATTCGCATTTATGACATTCTTTTTGAGGATAAGGTCTTGCTTGACACCGACGCCTTCGTGCGCGAGTCCCTCAAGAGCCTGCCCAATCGGCCTATCTCGACCTCTGAACTGCATCACCACCTGGGCAGGCAACTGCTCAAAGCCGGCGTGCGCCCCGAATATTCGGTCCTGGCTCAAGCCGCCGCCTGGAATGTGCCGATCTACACCTCCTCGCCGGGCGACTCCTCCATCGGTATGAATGTCGCCCGCAACGCCCTGGACGGTAGCAAGCTCACGCTTGACCCGCTGGCCGATGTCAACGAAACCACCGCGATTGTGCTCAACGCCACGCGCAACGGGGTTATCATCCTCGGCGGCGGCAGCCCCAAAAACTTCTACCTGCAAACGCAGCCCCAGCTGTGGGAAGTCCTGGGCATCAACAAAGGCGGACACGATTACTTCATTCAGATTACCGCCGACGCTCCCCACTGGGGCGGCCTCTCCGGCGCCACACCCTCCGAAGCTGTCTCCTGGGGCAAGATCAAACCGGATCAGTTGCGCGACACTGTGGTTATTTACGGCGATTCCACCCTGGCTCTGCCCCTCATCACCGCCTACGCGGTCAGCAAGGCCAGACCACGCCCGCGCCGCGAACTCTTCGCCAGGCGCGCGGAACTGCTCAACGAACTGCAAACCGCCTACGAGACCGGTAAAGAGGTTCGCCCATAGCCAACATCTGCGCCACCTTGTTGGCGCGAAATCAGCACGCAACAGGCGCTATCTGCCCGCCATGAGGCATCCCTGACTTAATCCCGTTGGGAACGCCCCGGTGGTCAATTCCCGTCTCCCCGAAAGAGAGCCGCTGACGCTCTTTCACAAAAGAATCTGAGCACGAAAACTGCTGTGGCGCATCCCCCAAAGCTTCTCCCACGAGAAAGAGGGCCGCTTGAGCGTGGGAGATTCCGGGAAACAGCAGCAGGGTTCGTGCTCGGCGTCTTTCGTGAAAGAGCATCAGCGGTCCGCTTTCGCCCGTCCTGCTTCCGTCGCTTCTGGTGACGTTCCCAACGGGATCTGACTTACGAGGATGGTCCTGACAACAGGCCATTCTCCTGTGCCCGCCTCGCTGGCTGTGTCCATGCGTAAATGGAGCGGCGGATTTCACCAACAACCAGGCCGCAAGGAGGTTCCCGGTCTACAAAAAAATCAGGGGTGAACTCATATGCACCTGCCTTAAAGAGGGCTATCTGGCAAGACAACCATCAAGGATGGCATCTTTCACTAAAACCGCAAATACTTGACTGTCTAGAAAACCGATACATATTGACATAGTTGACTGATTGATTGTTTTTATGGTATATAAGGATGAGTAAATCTTTTGCGAAAATCGCCCGGAAAACTGAAACATCTTGAAACAAGATGTGCCGTTGGAAAGATGAGTGGAGTAGCTAAAACGCGCAAAACACCTGATGCCCCTGGTATTATAAAAGCTCTGTGAATTGCTTGTTCCTGATCTTCAGTAAGATTACTGACAGAAAGAGC
>DASZXF010000042.1:0-3074 GCA_035546055.1 Ktedonobacteraceae bacterium | reverse complement strand
GGCGTATTTTATTGGAACCATCTGAGCTTTAACAATACACGCCAGACTGAGAAAAGCAGAGGATGGGGCATGGCGAAGCGCGTTTCGCCTCGCCCCATCCTCTGCTTTTCTCAGTCTGGCGTGTATTGTTAAAGCTCAGATAGTTCCCATAAAATACGCCTTTATCTATAGCAGCGTATCTCCAGGTATCCGCGCCTATCCTGTTCGCGTGGTCTGCTGGTTTTCTTCGGCACTGGCCTCCTGCTCGGCGGCGAACTGGCGGAGCAGACGTGTGTCCTGGCTTTTGGACTGGCGATACATATGAACGATCTGGGCGAGGGTGAGCACACCGATTACGGGCTTTTTATCCAGCGAACTGCGCGCGGCCAGCACTGGCGCCCAGTTCACCCGGCGCGTGGTCAGTTCTTCAAGAGCGGTGTCCAACGCTTCGTCGGGATAAAGAGTCTGGACCCGGCGATTCATGGTTTCCGCGACCTTCTGACGCGTTCGCGCCTGCTCTGGCACGCGTCTGATATCGCTCAGGGTCAGCGTACCCAGCAGTTCTCCCTGTTCTGAGAGCACCGGGGCGCCACGCAGGGAGCGTTCCGCCAGTTGCGCCGCCGCCTCGGCCAGACTCTGCGTTTCTCGCAGAGAAAAATACCTCTTCAACATGGCCTGACGCACGGTGAGCGAAGCCAGCAGGGGAAAGGTGAATTGCAGGCGATGCGCGGGCGAATCGGCGCGAGTCGGCAACTGACTGGTATAGATGGTATTTTTGCCAATCAGCAGATAAGCCAGGCTGACCGCAATCATCGCAGGGGCCAGCATCGACAGGTTGCCGGTCATTTCCGCCACCATCAACATGACCGCGATAGGCGCGTGCGCGATACTGCCGAAGAGCGCCATCATGCCCACAATGACAAAGGGACCGGGCACATCAGGCAGTCCGGGCAGGACATGATAACAGAGCCGCCAGAGCAGCGCGCCCGTCATGCCACCAATCACCATCCCTGGTCCAAAAATGCCCCCGGAACCACCTGAGCCAATGGAAAGACCGGTCGTCACGATCTTGGCCAGGGGCAGAGCCAGCACCACCCAGAAGGGCAGACTTAACAGACCTTTGCCCATACTCACCTGCACCCAGCCATAGCCCATCCCCAGCGCCTGCGGCAACACCAGGCCGATCAGACCGACCAGGAGTCCGCCAAGCGCCGGCTTGAGCCACCTGGGCAGGCGCAGAGCGTGGAAGAGATGCGTGATACCATAGAAACCACGCGTATACAGCAAGCCAAAACAGCCACAGAGCAGACCCAGGGCTACATAGTAGAATAGCTGAGGTGGGGAAGAGAAGGCCAGATTGGCCGGAGGCGCAAAAATGGGACTCCAACCGGACCACGCGCCAAAAACGCTATACCCGACAATCGAAGCGATCAAGGCCGGAATGATCGCCTCGACCTCCAGATCATTTGTGTAGAGAATCTCAGCCGCCAGAATGGCCCCGCCGAGCGGAGCACGGAAAATCGCCCCGATCCCGGCGCCGATGCCCGTCGCCAGGGCAATCCGCCGATCCTGCACGCCAAGCTTTAAGAGCGAAGCCAGGATCGAACCAAAGCCCGCGCTGATCTGAGCCGCCGGCCCCTCGCGTCCGGCAGAACCACCCGTTCCGATAGTAATCGCCGAAGCCACCAGCTTGATCAACGGGATACGCGCCCGCACAGCCTTGCCCTCGTGAAAAGCCGCAATGGCCGCGTCCGTCCCATGTCCCTCGGCCTCCGGGGCCAGCGTAAAAACGATAATGCCCGCCACCAGACCGCCCAGCGTCGTCACCACCGGCAACAGCCAGGGATGGGCCGCCGCCCAGAAAGCCATCACCCCCATCGTGCCCTCTCCGGCTGGATCAGGCGGACGATATCCGACCAGACCTCCCAAAAACAGCTCGGTGGCCAGGTGAATCGCCGCATAAAACGCGATGGCCCCCAGACCCGCGACCGCGCCGATCAATGAGCTTAACACAACCCACTTGAGGAGATAACGCGGACTCTCAAGGGTGCTTCTGAGCCGGTGAAAAGAGGTCAATCCATACCTGACCGCGCTCCTGAACGAATGGTAAAATGTCTTCATCATGCTTGCCAGTCTCTACGAACGCCCATGTAGTTGAGTGGGCAGTCAGCCAAGATAACACACAAAAAAAAGAGGCGCCCGTCCCCCTACACGGAAGTGGACGCGATCCCCTTGATAATCTGACGAGCAAGCAGCGTTGCTTTACTCCTGATCGTCGCTTCCGGCCAGCCCAGCACACGCGCCGAAAGCACATAGGATTCAGTTAGCGAGAGCACTTGCAGCGCGGTAGCTTCGACATCGGTAAGCTGGATTTCGCCTCTGGCCCGGCCCTCTTCCAGTACCAGGGCAATCACCGCCAGGTATTCGCGCAGCAAGCGGGTAGCCTCCTCCTGAAAAGCCCGGTTCACTCCATAGAGCGCGCTCATTGAGACATGGAAGCTATCGCTATCCTCCTCCGCCAGTTGCGCGAAGGCGCGAAAGAGCCGCTCCAGGCGTTCCTGAAGCGTGCCATGAGGCGCCAGGGCGGTGCGAATCGCCGCCAGGTGGGTCTGAGCAATGGAACGCAGCATCTCCTGGAAGAGTTCGTGCTTGTTGGTAAAGTAGAGGTAAATGGTTCCCTTCCCGATGCCCGCCTGTTCCGCGATCAAATTGATATTGGCCTGATCGAAACCCAGGCGCGCAAATTCCCGCGCCGCCTCGCGTAAAATCCGCCGTCTGGTAGCCTCGCGCATCTGGGCATCGACAATCCTGGGCACCGTTTTTCCTCCGGGAAAAAATCTACTCTCTTACCACCTCGAAACACTCTTGACTATAACACAATACTGGGCCGGTGGTCAAATTACGCTTCGAGGCAGGTGCCACTTTTTATACGGGGAGCGGACCAAAGCATTTGCCGGCAGATAGCTCTCATTGACAGAGGCATACAGCCAGGGCTATGCTGAGGGCCATTGTACAGGTCCACATTTATTCATGGAGAGATAATCAATGGCCGATGAAGATCATGGGTCCGCGCCTGTGAGCAGGCGGATCTGGCT
>DASZXF010000041.1:0-8191 GCA_035546055.1 Ktedonobacteraceae bacterium | reverse complement strand
GCAATAAAACCACTTGCATAGATCCATGCTCATCGGTACACTATGGACCATGAGATCCGAAAATTGCAGACTTTGCAAGTCAGGAGTCTCAATAGTAAACGTTTTCAGTGTGCGCTGCTCAGGTCTTCCTGACTGACCTGGTAGACTGTCAAACTCCATGCGAAAAGTGCGTCGCCGGCGGCGCGGGAAGAGGGGAAAGGCGGGGACACCCGTACCCCGGCAAAGGGTTACAGCTCTCTGCACTCCTGCTTCGCCCGCCTTTCGTTTGGAGCCTGACCAACTACTGGCCGCGCGCATGGTTGATTGTCTCTTTTTGAAAGGATGTATGTATGCCGCGCCTTAAAGGCATGTTCATCTTGCGCCCCGACGCGTATGCGGCTATCTATGGGCGGGAGGAGCGAGCACTGATTGAGGAGTTGATCGATGTGGTGGCGCCTCCCCAGACAGCCGAGGGGGTGCTGGCTCATCCTGAAAGCTTACGCGAGGTGGAGGTGATTCTCTCCGGGTGGGGTGCGCCACTGATGGATGCGGCCTTTCTGGAACATGCCCCTCACCTGCGCGCGGTTTTCTATGGCGCAGGCTCTATTCGCGGCTTCGCGACTGATGCTCTCTGGGAGCGCGGAATCCTGGTGACAAGCGCGCAGGAGGCCAACGCTCTGCCTACGGCGGTCTATACCCTGGCAATTATTCTCTTCGCCCTGAAGCAGGGCTGGCAAATGGCGGCCCTGACGCGCCGTGAACAGCGTTTCCCCCCACGCGATACGATTCACGGCATCTACGGGGCGACGGTGGGCATCTGCTCGCTGGGCCTGGTGGGCCGCCAGGTGCGCGAGTTGCTGCGCCCCTTCGGTCCGCGCGTGCTGGCCTATGATCCCCTGCTTTCAGCGGAAGAGGCCGCCGCGCTGGATGTGACGCTCTGCTCGCTGGAAAGGCTTTTCCGCGAGTCGCATGTGGTGACGCTGCATACGCCGCTGCTCCCTGAGACCACAGGGCTGGTGGGCGCCTCCCACCTGGCTTCAATGCCAACTGGATCGACTTTTATCAACACAGCGCGCGGAGGGTTGGTGCGCCATGATGAGTTGATCGCGGTATTGGAGCAGCGGAACGATCTGCACGCGGTGCTGGACGTGACCGAGCCGGAGCCTCCCCCGCCCGGTTCGGCCCTCTACACGCTGCCTAATGTGACACTGACGCCGCATATTGCCGGTTCGCTGGGGGCGGAACGCCGCCGCCTGGGGCAGGTGATGGTGGAGGAGTTGCGGCGCTTTGTGGCGGGTGAACCGCTGCGCCACGCGATTACCCGGGAGCAGGCGCGCTTTATGGCTACGCCATAGCGATGAGAGGACCGGAGAACAGAGCGGCAGGTCGCGCGGTACCCGGCGTGAATGGTCTGCCCTGGCCGGTTCTGCTATGTCCAGGTGTGAGCCTGAACCTTGCTAGCCATGTACAAGGTTGTTTTTGTTATAGTTCAACAGGAGGGTTTCTTCTATGCGTCAATGGCGCCATCTGGCTTTGGCCGGCCTGATCCTGCTGAGTATGTTGCTGGCGGCCTGCGGTGGTGGCGGCGGCAGTAGCAACGCTCAACAGATTACGCTCAAGATCTCTGACTATTCGACCAACGAGAACTCGTTTTACGCGGAAGTGGCGGCGGAATATCACCGTCTGCATCCAAATATTACGATTCAGTGGCAAACCCAGTCGCAGGCGCAGTATCAGCAGGCGCTGCCGCTGGCCTTCCAGAGTCACCAGGCTCCCGATATTTTCTTCTACAAGTCGACGGTTTCGCCCGAGCTTTCGATGTCCTATCTGCTGCAACAGGGCTGGATTCGTCCACTCAATCCCGATGGCGCGCCGCCCCAGAGCTTTTTGAGTCGCTGGCCTGCTGGCTCTTTCGCGGAAGGGATCAATGAGCAGAAGGGCCAGGTCTACGGCTTCCCCTTTACGGATAATATTATCTGGGGGCCGGGCTTTATGTTCTATAATAAATCCATGTTCCAGCAGGCTGGCCTTGATCCCGCGCAGCCGCCGACGACGTGGAATCAGTTTACGGCAGATTGCCAGGCGATCAAGGCGAAGACGGGCAAGTATTGCCTGGCCGTTTCGCTCAAGGGGTCGGACCTTCAGCGCATGTGGTTCCCCATCGCAGGCTCGATCATGAGCGATCAATTCTTCGACTATAAGAATGGCACGTTTGATCTGAACAATCCGCTGATGCTCCAGGCCTTCGGCTTTATCCAGAATCTCTATCAGAAGGGTCTGGTGGCGCCGGGTGTGAACGATAAGACGTTCTCGCGTCAGCAATTGGCGAGCGGACAGGTGGCGATTTACTTTGATGGTACCTGGCTGCCCAGTACACTGACACAGCTCGGCTTCACGGAAAGCCAGTACGGCATCGCGCCTCCGCCCTATCCCGATAATGGTCCGCGCGGCGCCGAGGCGATCCTGAACACGCAGAACGTCTACTGGGTCAGCAGCCAGACGACACATGCCAAAGAGGCCTGGGATTTCCTGCAATGGATGACCGAGCCAACCGGCTACTTCGCGAAGACGTACCTGAAGGAGGGCTACGGGACGCTGGCCTTTGCCGACAACAAGACGCTGGCGACCGACCCGGCCATTCAGACCATGGCCCGGATCGCGACCAGCGGACTGCGCGTGACGTATCCAGAGCCGCTGCTGAAGTGCCCGGACCTGGCGAAATCGCAGGCGTATTCCAAGGCCGCCAGCACCAATCCGAACGGTGAATGGCAGGTCATGGTCAACGCGCTGGTCAAAAATACCGCGCTCAAGCCGGCTGCCGATCAACTGGTCGCCCAGCGCCAGAAGATCTTCCTGGATCAGCTCAAACAGGAGGCGACCTCTGGTCTGAAAGTCTCTCAGTCCTGCTTCGCCTTCTCGAACTGGAACTATAACGAGAACTACACCGGCGGCTACCCGGCCAGCTAAGCCGGGGGACGCGTCGATGATGTGCCTGGCGAAGGGTCACAGCGGGGCTTTTACTCCGGTGGACTTGCCCCTCGTTCGCCCCACATCATTGAAGACGGGCACGCCAGAGGCAAGGCTCTGGCGTGCTTCTCGCATCTCGCCCTGTCAAATGATGAGCTTGCAAAACAATGAGATGCCCCCTGGTCGGGTCTATTGTTGTGAAAGAAGGGAATTATGGGAAAACTTCTGCAGTCTTCATCGCTGCCGGCGGCTCCGCCGGAGACGCGCAAACGGACGCTGGCGCCGGCGCGCAAGAGAGGCCTGACCGGTCTGTGGATTTTTCTGTTTCTGCTGCCGTTTCTCCTGCTCTTTGGCGCGTTTACGCTCTGGCCGCTGCTGGCGACGATTGTTTATTCATTTTTTGATTGGAATGGGATCGCGGCTCTGTCGTCGGAGAATTTTGTCGGCCTGAGCAATTATCAAGAACTGATCCACGATCCGCTTTTCTGGCAATCCTTCTGGAATACGCTGCTGTTCGCGCTGACGAATACGCTGATCAAGCTCCCGCTTTCCCTGTTTCTCGCCATTATCCTGACCCGCAAGTGGCTCTGGCTGAAGCGCTTTTTCCGCACGATTTTCTTTGTGCCGATTATTCTGCCGGTGGCGCTGGCCGGTCAGATCTTTACCTTTCTGCTCAATCCCTCGAACGGCGCGCTGGATAGCTTTCTGATGGGCATTGGACTGATGAAGCAGCCGCTTGATCTGACAGGCAACGAAAGTACAGCGCTGTGGACGGTGGTGGTTATTTCGGTCTGGCAGATTTTCGGCCAGTATATGCTCTACTGGATGGCGGCGCTGCAAAATGTGCCGGAAGAACTCTACGAGGCGGCGCAGATTGACCGCGTGGGCGCGTGGAAGCAGTTTGTGCATATTACGCTGCCGAGCATCGCGCCGATGGCGGTGGTGATTGGTCTGCTGGGACTGGTCAACGCGCTGCATGTCTTCGGCATAGTGGTGACGATGACCGGCGGCGGACCCGGCACCAGCAGCTATGTGCTTTCCTATTATATCTACGAGGCGGCTTTCCAGAATATGCCCTTCCGCTATGGCTATGCCTCGGCGGCGGCGGTGCTGTTTGTGATCCTGGCGGCCATCTTTGTCAGTGTGCAGCGCTTCTTTGGACGCGGCGATAGGCCGAATACGCGCCAGGCAGGAGGACACGCATGAAACGCCTGTTTACCAGGGGAAGGAGCCGCTTTCTCCGCTATAATCTGATTACGGTGCCCATTCTGCTGGTCATCGGCTTTGTCTGGGTGTATCCGTTCCTGTGGGCCATTTCGGGCGCCTTCAAAACCCAGATCGGCCTGTTTACCTCTGGCGCGAACCTGATTCCCACTCAGTTGGATCTGTCCAATTTTCCGCGCGCCTGGGTGACGGCGGGCTTCAGCCAGTATTTCTTTAATACGGTGCTCTATTCCAGCGCCTCGACGTTGATCGAGCTGATTAAATCGGCCCTCTGCGGCTATGTGCTGGCGCGCTATCGCTTCCCCGGTCGCAATCTGCTCTACATGCTGATCGTGGGCACGCTCTTTGTGCCGCTGGCCTCGATTGTCCTGCCGCAATTTCTGGTGGTGGAGTCGCTCGGTCTGCTCAACACGCAGGCGGGCGTGATTCTGGCCTTTTCGGGCGCGGCAGGCGCGCTCTACGTGCTGCTCTTTACGAATTTCTTTAAGGGCGTGCCGGAAGAACTGTTCGACGCCGCGCGGGTGGATGGCGCGGGCTTTGTGCGCCTCTTCCGCCTGGTTTTTCCGCTGGCGCGTCCGGTGATCGCCACGGTGATCATTTTTAATTTTATCGCGACCTGGAACGATTTCAATATTCCGCTGATCTATACCCTGAGCGCGCCCGATCTGCGCAACCTGGCGGTGGGCATGTTCGCTTTCCAGGGCGAAAATTCGTTTGACTGGACCGGCTTTGCCGCTGGAACGGTGCTGTCGTTTGTGCCGGTACTGCTGGTCTTCCTGTGCTTCCAGGGCTACTTTGTGCGCGGATTGGCCGGGGCTGTAAAGGAGTAAGGTCTACGGCGGTGAGAAAGAGGTAGAAACGATGCGTCATGAGAATGCGCGCTGTATCAATGATGGCTGGCGCTTTCACCCGGGCGAGATGGCGCCAGAGGGGATCGATGAGGAGGCGCTGGCGAGCTGGGAGCGGGTGACGCTGCCGCATAGCTGGAACGCGCTGGATACGATGGAGGTTGAGCCTGGACGACACTATACGCGCGCGGTGGGCTGGTACGTGCGTGAGATTGAGCCTGCCGCGCCGGGTGAGCGGCTGTGGCTGGAGTTCGAGGCGGCGGCGCAGCGGGCGAGCGTGTGGCTGAACGGCCAGCGGATCGGCGAGCACCTGGGCGGCTATACGGCGTTTACGGTCGAGCTGCCTGAGCGGCTGATGGCTGGCGCGGGACGGCACTGGCTGGCGGTGCGGGTGGACAATCTGCCCGATCCCGATCTCATCCCCTCCGATATGTCGGACTTCTTTCTCTACGGCGGCCTGACGCGCAATGTCTGGCGCTATACGACCGGTCCACATCGCCTGCTGACGCTGCACTGCCGCAGCGAGGTTGACGCGTCCGGCGCTACCCTGTCTCTGCGCGGCGCGCTGGAGAACAGGCCCGGCGCAATACCCTATATACAGGCAGAGCTTTTTTCGCCGTCAGGCGCGCTGGTGGCAAAGAGCGAGCAAACAGTACACGACGATGAAGCGTTTGTCTTCCCCGATGTGGTTCTGCCAGAGGTTGCCTTATGGTCGCCTGAACAGCCGGCGCTGTATACGCTGCGCGTGACGATGGGAAATGGCCGGGGCGAGATCTGGGACAGGGTGAGCGAGCGCATCGGGCTGCGCACTTTCGCTTTCCCCGCGAGCGGTTCGATGACGCTGAACGGCCAGCCAATCACGCTACACGGTACGCACCGCCATGAGGACCGGGCAGGCTACGGCGGCGCGGTGCCGGATGAGTTGACGCGCCAGGAGATGCGCCAGATCAAGGCGGCTGGCTTTAATTTTGTGCGCCTGGGCCATTATCCCCAGGCTCCGGCGGCGCTGGAGTCCTGCGACGAACTGGGTCTGCTGGTCTGGGAAGAGTTGCCCTGGTGTCGTGGCGGCGTGGGCGGCGAAGTCTTCCAGCAACGCGCGCTGACCATGCTCGCCGAGATGATTGATCAGCACTTTAATCATCCCTCGCTTGTCTTCTGGGGATTGGGCAATGAGCTGGATTGGGATAGCGAGCATCCCGACTCGACGGATGAGAAGGTCTACGAGTTTTTGCGCACGCTTCATCGGTTCGCGAAGCAGCGCGATCCTCAGCGGTTGACCGCGCTGCGCCGCTTTGAGCCGGGGGCTGAGCTGGTGGATGTCTACTCGCCTTCGCTGTGGTCCGGCTGGTATCGCGGGCGCTACGAGGACTATGAAGAGGCACTCAACGCGGCTCTGGCGCGCTATCCGCGTATGTTGCATATCGAATGGGGCGGCGATAGCCACGCCGGGCGCTATAGCGTGGGTCCACACCTGAGCGCCACTATCGCGCAGGAGAGCGACCACGCGGAACGGCCCGGCCTGGCGACCATGGATGACAACTATCCCCCGCGCGCCAGCCGCCACGGCGATTGGAGCGAGAGCTATATGCTGGATCTGATGGAATGGCATCTCCAGGTCCAGTTGCGCACGCCGCGCCTGGCCGGCAATGCGCAATGGATTTTCAAGGACTTCGGCACGCCTCTGCGCCCGGAGAATCCCATCCCTTATGTCAACCAGAAGGGACTGGTGGACCGGGCGGGACGCCCCAAAGCGCTCTACGCCCTTTTCCAGAGCTACCTGACCAGCGCGCCCATGTGCTTTATCGAAGCGCCTGACTGGTCGGTGCGCTCCGGCCATCCAGGCGAGGAGCAGCGCGTGCGTGTCTACGCCAATTGCCCGCGTGTGACCCTCTTCCTGAACGGCGCTTCCTGCGGCGAACGCCGGCGCGATAGCGCGGCCTTTCCCGCCGCCGGACTGGTCTGGCAGGTTCGCTTCCGTCCAGGCCCGAACACCCTGCGCGCGCTTGGCGTAAGCGAGCAGGGAGAAGAAGTTGAGCACAGCGTCACCCTGGACTATTACGAGGGCGTGGCCGGTCCAGGCGTGGCCTTCACCTGGCGGATCGAGCCGGCAGAGCTTCCCGGTCAGCAGAGCGGCAAACGCGTCACCGTTCAACTTGTCGACGCCAGCGGGCAGCCAGTCACCTCTGAGCGCCAGCGCGTAGCCTTCCGCCTGCAAGGTCCAGGCCGCCTGCTCGACCGCCTGGGCACGCCCGCTGGCAGCCGCGTCGTCGAACTGGCCAATGGCCGCGCCAGCATCGTCGTTCTGACCAGTGAGCAGACGCGGCTGCTGGTGGAGGGAGCAAGCGCAGGTGCGGCCATCGCGATAGAACGGGAATAACCGCCGGCTCCGACCTGTTGGATATTTCAAGATCTCCACGCGAGAAAAACAACATTGCCAGGGAGGCGAAACGATGCAACTTGAGCTATCCCACTTAGCCGGAGAAGCGTTCTGCTATTTAACCACCACCGGGCGAATTTCTGGCCGTCCGCACACGATAGAGATCTGGTTTGCCCTGCATGGACAGACACTCTATATGCTCTCCGGCGGCAGAGAACGCGCCGATTGGGTCAAAAACGCCGGGCAGTCGCCCACAGTGACAGTGAAAATTCAGGAACAGCTTTTCACCGGGCAGGCACGCCTGGTGAAAAGTCGGGCGGAAGACGCGCTGGCCAGACAACTGATCGGGGAAAAATATCAGCCCTCGGAGGCGAATCTTGAGGGCTGGCTGCAAAGCTCCCTGCCCGTCGCGGTAGATTTGCAGCCATAAGCGCTGACTTACACAGAAGGCTGCTGTTTGCGCGATGGCGCGGCCAGCACATGATGCGCTTTGAGCTTTGTGTAGATCCACAGCCAGACCCAGATCAGGAGTCCGCCCAGCACATAACCGCCCAGGACATCGCTGGCCCAATGATCCCCCAGATAGATGCGCGAGGGACCGACCAGCAGGACAAAAAGCGCGGAAATGACCAGCAGACAGATGCGCCACCAGCGAGGACCATGAAAGAGGATCAGGCAGAAGGTGAAGCGTGTCCCCCAGTAGGCGACATAGGACATGACGTGTCCGCTGGGAAAGCTATTGCCCGTGGCCTTTTGCAAGACCTCGACCAGCGGTTGAGCCGGGCGCGGACGCGCG
>DASZXF010000040.1:0-3059 GCA_035546055.1 Ktedonobacteraceae bacterium | reverse complement strand
ATGCTGGAAATGATCCAGGAATACCTGCATGAGCGCTTGAAAACGGGTGGTGAAGAGGCAACCATGCGGAGGCGGCACGCCCGCTATTTCGTCGAGTTAGTCGAACGCGCCGAGCCAGAATTTCGGCGGGCCAGGTGTGATTACTGGTTCGGGCGGCTCGACCTGGATCTGGAGAATATGCGCTCGGTGCTGGAATGGTCGTTGAGTGGTGGAGAGGTAGAAATGGGCATACGGTTGGCGGGCTCCCTCTGCCTGTTCTGGTATGGCCATGGGTATCATGTTGAAGGCCACCGCTGGACGCGACAACTCCTGGCGCGGCTTGACGAAGTGCCACTGGTTTATCATGCCAGGTTCCTCTTCAGTGCCGGACACATGGCCTTTTTACGTGATTTCGACGCGGGAAAGCATCTCTTTAAAAGAGCTCTGGAGACGGCTCGTGCCCTGGAGGATCGCCTCCAGGAAGCCTGGGCGCTCGCCCTGCTGGGTTACACCATGCTGAATGAGCGGTCGGCGGCTCTGTCTCTCGTTGAGGAAAGTCTGACCTTGTTTTACGAACTGGAGCATCAGCCAGGGATTGCGCAAGCGCTGAACATTGTGGGAGAAATAGCGCGTTTCCATGGCGATGATGAGCGCGCCAGGCAGGCGTATGAACACTGTCTTGAAGTCTCCCGGCACACAGGAGAAACCCGCCGCATCGTCTTTGTGTATCAGAACCTCACCTTTATCGCGCTGCATAACGATGAGACTGAACGTGCCAGGGATCTGGCGCATCACGGACTCCTGCTGGCGCGCTCAATGAACAGCAGACTCGAACTGGCAAAGACCCTGGCAACCTTCGCCGGGGTGATTGGTGCGTCCGGTCAGCCCCTACAAGCAGCCCGTTTGTTCGGCGCTTCAGCGCGAGCACTGGAGAGACTGGGAGCCTTCCACCAGTTGAATGACCAGCGAGAGATAGATACCATGATCGCTGCGGTGCGTGTTCAACTCGATGAAGCAACTTTCCAGGCAGCCTGGGCCAGGGGCCGCGAACTGGAACTGGAACAAGCCGTAGCCCGGGCGCTCGGTCTGGAAACGGACCATCCATGATGGAGCGCGAGCGTCCTGCTGCAGGTCTGGAACGTAAGCTTGCAAGAACCATCGTTTGCCAGGTCATGCTTCGTGCTCATGGGCCACGCCGCTCCTCTCTCGCTCGTAGCGCAGGGCTTTAGTTGTCGTTTGTCGTGAGATTTCATCACCTCCTCTGCGCGGTACTCCCCAAAGTTTCAGCACAGAAGATGTGAGCTTGCACTCCCTTGCGTGACAAGCTACTGTGTGCTATACTCTGTTTCAGTATATTGTCACGCAAGAGAGTGCAAAGGGAGGGCAGAGTGGAGACGCGCTCGACCCAACTGCTGCGGGGGACGCTGGATATGTGTTTGCTGGCCACCATTGCGCAGCGCCCCTGTTATGGTTATGAGATGGTCCAGCGCCTGGCCCAACAAGGGCTGACGCTGGTGAGCGAGGGCAGCATCTATCCGCTGCTCAGTCGCCTGCAACAGCGGGGCGCGATTGAGGGGTTCTTTGTTCCCTCGCTTGATGGTCCACCGCGCAAATATTATCAGCTCACGCCGCAAGGTGCCAAACAATTAGCCGAGTGGAGGAGCGAGTGGGAGAACTTTGCTCAGGCCGTGTCACAGATTTTGAAAGGAGCACATGCTGATGTCGATCCTCGATCAGCCGACTCACAGCCAGATCTCCGACCTCAGTGAGGCGTGTGGGAGATACTGGGAACTGCGGGGGATTGCCCGGGAATACCGGGAGGCCATGCAACTGGAACTGGAGCAGCATCTTCTCCAGGCCGCGATGGATGGAAAATCTCCGCGAACGGTGGTTGGTTCCCATCCTGTCGCCTTTGCCGAAGCCTGGGCCAGAGAGATGCGTCCACGCGTCTTGCGGGGAAGTGCCTTGATTCTGCCCGGACTGGCTTACGCGTTGAGTGTGGTCAGTACCACGGCTCTCGTGGAGTCTCTGCTTGCCCACACAGCATCCTTTACCCTGACCCTCTTCGCTGTCTTTGCGTTGATCGGCGGTGGAATCGCGGCGCGTGTGTTTCCGCTGGCGGGGTTTCTCGCGGTACGGATCAGAACTCGCACCGGGCGCAGTGTTTTCCTGGTGGCTGTGCTTGTCCTGGTGGCGCTGGTCGCACGTTCGGCGGGCCTGCGAATTAACTGGAACATGGCGCTGTTCTCCTGGAGCTGGCCGCTGACCTTCCTGCTGGTCGTCCTGGCCATCGGACTGGCTGGCCTGGAGATCTGGCGGCGAACCTGGCAAGAGCGCACGGCTGCTGGCCGCCAGGCGAGGCCTGGACGCTCGCTGCTGATGCTGGCGGGCAATGTCGTGCTGTTCGATCTGTGCCTGGGTGTGGGCAGCGTGATCGTGTTCAATATGTGCGCGCTTACATGCAGAGTTTTCTAAGGGAAGCCGGGGAGGAAGCTGAACGGCTGATCCTCCGCATGACAAAGAAGGGAAGCAATGGAGATCATCTCAGTTCCTCTGGCCTTCCTCCTCAACTGGGGATGGCTGCAAATTGGTCCGTATATTCATCTCGACATCAACCCGGTCCTGTTCTCGTTTGGTCCACTGGCTCTGCACTGGTATGGTCTGATGTACGTCGTGGCCATTGTGATGGGCCTCTGGTTGATCCGCTGGTATACGGCGCGCCAGGGTATCACAGAGAACCACGTCTTCCGTCTGCTCTGGTGGTGCGTGGTAGCCGGTGTGATCGGCGGGCGCCTCTATTTTGTGATCCAGCAGCCCGACCTGGTGGCGAATTATCTCCTGAAGCCCGGGCATATTCTGGCGAGCCGTCAAGGAGCGCCTGAATCCCCTGGTCGTGCTCGATGCGGGCGCGCTCTTCGCCGCCTGCGCCCAGCCATTCGCGCGCATTGGCAACCTGATCAATGGCGATATCATTGGCTATCCCAGCACGCTGCCCTGGTCCACCGTCTATGACAATGCGGCCAGCTGGGCCTGTCAAAATCTGGCGGCGGGTACCTGCCATGTTCCGGTACAACCGGCAG
>DASZXF010000039.1:0-5754 GCA_035546055.1 Ktedonobacteraceae bacterium | reverse complement strand
TGGCCGCTGCCGTTTGGCTGCGAGCGTTTTGGCCAGGCTAAACTTCAGGATATATTGTACGCGGCTCATCTCATTCCAGTTATCCGTGGGTCGATAATACTGTTGTAATCCCCTGTTGACAGCGGAGTACTGCGATATTATCTGATCCTCGTCCTGTTGCATCCAGGCTGCTTTGTGCAGCGGGCGGCCTTTCTTGTCGCAGAAGCCCTTCTGGTGTAGATTTTATCCTTCGTGCATGGAATACCTAGCTTGCGCATCTTCCCATTGCTTTTAGGAATATATACTGTGCGGACGGGCTTGCAGCGGTATTTCTCAGCCCTCATATCTTGAATGAGTTCTTCAATTGCCGCTACCGAAAACCCGTCAAGCGTTTCGTCATTTGTCTCAGGCGTCGTATTGCCCGGGCGGTTCTTGATACGCTCATACGCCAGAATGTATAAATCCTGCTTGTACATCAGTCTGTAGAGTTCGGAGTTATCCCACCCACGGTTTGCACCGTTGAGCTTTCGGATAACTTCTAGTCTTTGCAGACCCTGCTCGTTACCAGCATCGCTCACGTGGGCTTCCTCCTTATCTGGTTCTCTACAATCTTTCGCTTTACAAAATCCTTCCTACGAATTTCTTACAGTGGCTCAGGTGGCTCAGCCCCCGCCTCGCTCTTGGCCTGATGCCCCCTCCGGGACAGCCTCGAACAAGTCGATGGGACACCTTCTACACCCCTTCCCCGTGTATCGGGCGTTACCCCGATCATTTGAGTATTACGGGTGTTCTGTCACCATAGGAGTCTCCTCCCGTAGGTGATCCCCTGGTTACGTACTTTCCCTTGTCTCCACTTAGGTTCTCCGTTCGCCGGTTGGCCCTCTCATTGAGGGTTGCTGTGACGGGATACTTTCCGGGACGCTGACATCGTTCGCACCGGACCGCCACACAGGTCCAATAGTACCATGAAAACCTGAGACCCACCGCCAGTCCGCTCGACTAGAGTTCAAGCAGTGTAGCTTTAACCATATGGAGATTAGCTGACAGACATAGGCATAGGTACTTATCCTATTCTGCCTTACTAACGTCATGCTATTGTTCCCTGCGGTCTTTCGGCACAGGGTGAGGCGCTGCTTTGCACTCAGTGTCCTTGTAGTCTTTTCTTCCAGGAAAAGAAAAAAGAGATGGTTTATTCAACCATCTCTCATTTCTTTAGTGGGCAATACAGGACTCGAACCTGTGACCTTTTGCATGTCAAGCAAACGCTCTAACCGACTGAGCTAATTGCCCCTGTAAGATTTAAGCAAAGAATGTTTTTGCGCCTTCAGTCAAAAAGAGCGTATCTCTCGATACTGCCATAAATGACCAGATGGCAACATCTCTACAAGTAAGTATCAGAGTGACGGGACATCCCCGCCTGGGAAAGATATGCCTCTCAGGGCGCACATGTCAGGATAGGTTTCTCATTGATTGAGCTAACAGCCCCTGGAACGTGGATTATGATAGCACCTCATCCCGCTGCTGTCAAGGGGTTTGCGGGCGGATTTTGGCCGGGGTTTGGGGAGAAGGTGTGTATGGTCCGGGTGGGTGTGCAGGAGGGAGAAAGTGTGATATGATACAGCGGATAAAAAGTTGATTTGCTCAGTCCGCCTGGGCGCCAATTCTCCAGGAAGATAGTCAGTCTCCCGTCAGAGCAGAAAGATCTCTCCTCAGTGGGGGTACGGTGTGAAGCGGTCGGTGAGCGAAGGGCAAGGAAGGATATGACGCTGCACATCCTTGTGTTGAACGGACCCAATCTGAATACGTTGGGTACGCGCGAGCCGGCGATTTATGGCACGACGACGCTCGCGCAGATCAATGAGATGCTGCGCAAACGTGGCGAGGAACTGGGAGCCAGCGTTGAGGCTTTTCAGTCTAACCATGAGGGCGCGCTGATCGATACTATTCAGCAGCATGGCGAGCATACTGATGGGATTATCATCAATCCGGGGGCGTTCACTCACTACTCGATTGCTATCCGTGACGCGCTGGCCGGGGCAAAAATCCCGACCATCGAGGTGCATTTAAGCAATATCTATGCTCGCGAGGAGTTCCGCCATCATTCGGTGATCGCGCCGGTCGCGCGCGGGCATATTGTGGGTGTTGGCTGGCGTGGCTATGTGCTGGCGCTGGAAGCCCTGGTTGAACTGATCCGTGAAGAACGCGCGAAGGAAAGATCATGAGTCAAGAGAGTCTCCACAGTCTGCGCGCCTGGCTGGCCGCAGAGGGATTGGATGCGTATCTGGTCACGCAGCCACAGAATCGCTCGTACTTGAGTGGCTGGTTAAACGATGATACCGAGGGGGCAGGCATTCTCCTGGTGGGTCGCGAGCGGCAGATCTTGCTGACCAATCCGCTTTACCAGGAAGCCGCGAGCAGAGATGCCTCCGGCTGGGAAGTCGTGGTACCACCCGCGCGTGAATATGCGCCGGCCCTGCTCCAACTCGTTGGCGAACTCGGCGCGGCGCGCATCGGCTTCGAGGCTGCCGCGCTCACCTACGCCGAATTTGCCCAGTTCAGCCAGACTTTTGGCGGTGCCGTCGAGCTGGTGCCTTATGTCAAAAGCTATGTCGATACCCTGCGCCTGGTCAAGCAGCCGCGTGAGATCGAGCTTTTGCGGCAGGCGGTGGCAATCACCGATCAGACCTTCGAGCATATTTGCAACTGGGTGCAGGTTGGCATGACCGAGAAAGAGATTCAATGGGAGATCACGCGCAAAATGCTGGAACTGGGAGCCGATGGGGTCGCGTTTGAAACCATCGTGGCCTCTGGTCCCAATGGCGTGATGCCCCACGCTCATGCCACCATGCGCCGCATCCAGGCCGGTGAGATGATCACTATCGATATGGGCGCGCGCTACCAGGGCTATTGCGCTGATATGACACGCACGATTTGCCTGGGCGAACCGGCTGAGGCGCGTATGCTGGAACTCTACGAGATCGTCTTGCAGGCCATGCGAACCTGCGAGGCCGGACTGTACGCGGGCATCCCCGGCAAAGCCGCCGATGCCCTGACGCGTGATGTGCTGGCCGCGCACGGTCTGGGCGATTACTATATTCACAGCACCGGCCACGGCATTGGCCTGCAGATTCACGAAGCGCCCAATCTCTCTCAGCGCGCCCCCGATAGTATGGTCCTGCCCGCCGGCTCGGTGGTAACCGTCGAGCCGGGCGTCTACATTCCCGGCTGGAGCGGTCTGCGCATTGAAGATAGCGGCGTCGTCACCGAGAATGGATTTGAAGTTTTAACGCAATCACCGACGCAACTGGTGATTCAGCGCTAAAGGAGTTTTTGTTTATGATTTCGACCGGAGACTTGAAAAAGGGAGCCACCTTTGAGTTTGAGGGTCAGCCTTGTTCTTTGCTTGAATGGCAGCATGTGAAGATGGGACGCGGCGGCGCGATTGTGCGTATGAAGCTGCGCAACCTGCGCACCGGCTCTACCTTTGACCGCACCTGCGATGCTGGCGATAAATTTCCGCGCATCGTGCTGGACCGCACAACTGTGACCTATCAATATCAGGATGGCGATCAGTATCACTTTATGGACACGCGTACATACGATGATATCGTGCTGACCTCCGACCAGCTCGGCGATACCAAGAATTACCTGATCGATAACCTGGAACTGGATCTGATTTTGCTGGATGAAACCCCCATTCGGGTTGAGCCACCGGAAAAGATTGTCCTGCGCGTTGAATATACGGAACCCGGCTTTAAGGGGGACACCGCCACGGGTGGCACCAAGCCGGCCACGACTGAGACCGGTCTGGTGGTCAATGTTCCGCTCTTTATCTCAACCGGCGATATGATTCGCATCAATACGTCCACCGGCGCTTACGTCGAGCGCGCGTAGTTCTTCGCTATGGCAGGCGGAACGGCGGCGCCGGCATGGGACATCAAAGCGGCAGGTGATGCGCTTTATCCACATGTCCGCGCCGCTGCGCAGAGGATCAGCCGCCAGGGCGATGTCCGAGTATGTTTTGAAAGGCAGAGAAGCAATCATGGAGAGGAAAAGGGCCACCTCAGTCAAATCCTCGGAGGCTCAGCAGACCTCCGAGGAAGCGGGCCAGGTCGTCGATGTGATGAGCATCGCGCAGATTCAAGGGCTGGTGCGCCTGCTGGATCGCAGCGATGTTGCTGAACTCGAAATCAAGCAGGCCAGCGAAGGCGTTCATCTGGTTTTGCGCAAGATCAAAGCGCAGGATGGTACTGCGCTGGTAGGTGAGGTGGGAGCCTCTGCCTCTGCCCTCGCCGAAGGCAACTCGACTGGCGAGGCGGATACAGACGCGCAGCGCCATACGGTGGTCGCGCCGCTGGTGGGCGTCTTTCATCCCTGGCTCAAGCCGCGCGGCGGTACCCTGGTCGCGGTCGGTGATCGCGTCAAAGCAGGTCAACTGGTCGGCACCATTGAATCACTGAACGTCTTTAATGAAGTTGAGACAAGCATGGCCGGGCGCGTAGTCGAAATTCACGCGCAGGATGGCCAGCCAGTCGAGTATGGACAGATCCTGGTGACCATCGAAGCCGTCGAGGCGGAGGAAGTCTGATGCTGTTTCCTGAACTTGAACCTGAACCTTCAGCGGATTGGACGGTAGCGCAGGTCATGCGTTACCTCAAGGTCTTGCTGGAGACAGATGATGAGTTGCGGGATATCCGGGTGCATGGAGAAATCTCCGGGTGCAAAACCTATGCCTCCGGGCATTGCTATTTTACCTTAAAGGATGCCGAGGCCCAGATGCCCTGTGTCTTTTTCAAGCACGCACGTCTGCGCTCGGCGGCCCCTGAACTGCGCGATGGCATGGCCGTCGCCGTCACCGGGCACTTTTCTCTCTACGAGCGCGATGGCAAGCTCCAGTTCTACGTCGATCAGGTCGAATTAGCAGGAGAGGGCGCGCTGGCCACGCGCTTTGAACAGCTCAAGGCACGTCTGCGCGCTGAAGGACTGTTTGACGAAGAGCGCAAGCGTTCGCTGCCGCTGGCCCCGGCAGTGGTCGGCATTGTCACCTCGCTCCAGGCGGCGGCTTTGCGCGATATGCTGCGCGTTCTGCGTATGCGCTATCCTCTCACCCGGGTCGTCATTTCGCCCAGCCTGGTGCAGGGGAGTGAAGCGCCCGCCGCGCTCGCCCAGGCGCTCGATCTTTTGAACGAGCATGGCGAGGCCGAAGTGATCATCATCGCGCGCGGCGGGGGATCGATAGAGGAACTCTGGGCCTTCAATGAAGAGATCGTCGCGCGGGCCATTGCTCGCTCGCGCATTCCGGTCATCAGCGGCGTCGGCCACGAAACGGATTTTACCATAGCCGATTTTGTCGCCGACTATCGGGCTTCCACGCCGACCGCCGCCGCTACCAGAGCCGTCCCCGATATTGGGGATTTGCGGGCTGTGCTGAGCGCGTATCAGGAAGATCTGGGCGTGCTCATCGCAGACTACCTGGTGCGCTCGCGCGAAAATCTGGAGAGCCTCGAATACAGGCTGGCGCGCGAGTCACCACGCTCGCAGCTTGAGCGCTTGCAGCAGCAGCTTGCTGGTACACGCGAAACCCTGCAAAGTGAAATGCAGCACCAGCTCGCCTTGCAGCAGGAACGCCTCAAAGGCGCCGTCCTGGGTCTGCATGCGCTCAGTCCGCTGCTGACCATCGCGCGTGGCTTTTCCATTGTGCGACGAGCCGACGATCAGCGTATCATCACCAGTACAGCCCAGGTGCAGGCTGGCGATGAACTGGCCATCCAGGTC
>DASZXF010000038.1:0-5689 GCA_035546055.1 Ktedonobacteraceae bacterium | reverse complement strand
GAGCAGGATGCCGACCAGGGCGAGCAGGGCGCCGATACCGTACATCCAGCGCCAGCCGGCGCCCTGGAAGATAGGACCGTGTGGACCGACACTGACGGTAGCGATAGCGAAGGGCAGTCCTTCGGGCAGGGGCGCCGCCGGAGTGGTCAACCAGAGGCCAAGCCAGATGCCGAGGAAAGAGCCAAGCGAGGACATGATGAAGATCAGCGAGGTGTATTTCGCTCGCCCGGCGCTGGGCGAGACTTCGCTGATGTAGGTGGCGACGAGGGCGAGATCGGCGCCAACGCCGACGCCGGTGACGGTACGCGCGATGATAAAGTTGACGTAATCAGGGACAAAGGCGGTGTACAGAGAGCCAATGCCCGTGATGATAAGAGTGACCAGCAGCATGTCGCGTCGGCCAAAGCGGTCAGCCAGCGGCGCAAGGACAAGAGCGCCGACGACATAGCCGGAGAGGTTGAGCAACAGCGGCAGGGTCAGGGAATTGGCCGCGTTTTCGGCGTTGCACCCGGCGACAATCTGCGTGCAGGTCTGGATGAACGAGACGTTGATGTCAAAGATGTCAAAAAAGGTGAAAAGAAAACCAGCGCCAATGATGCCGATGAAGAGGTACGAAAGGGACCAGATGGGTATCCGGTCCTGGCGCGCGATGATAAGCGCACCGCTTCCGCTCGTCGCGGATGGGGATATGCCACTTGCTTCAGATGCCATGAATAGTCTCCCTCCATGGTGTGAAAACACGCGACCATTGCGGTTTTCCTGCGACATGTCCTCCGGGTGCGAGCGAGCCGCGCTATATTCGGGCGCTCCACCTGCGAGGATACGGCCCGCGAAGGACGTGTCGAACAAAAATAGACAAGAGCATCCCTGTGTTTGAAAACTCATCCACAGTTTTTATTTTTACCGGGACCGCCCCTGACTTGCTCCGTTGCTCTGCCATAGAGCGGCCCCGCGTAAAAATCCCGTCAGGCGTCGCCCCAGATTTCGCTGGCGACACTATTGACCAGTTCGAGTTTGCGGCGCTGGTCTTCCAGCGTCAGGTGATTGCCCTCCATGGTTGAGGCGAAGCCGCACTGGGGACTGAGGGCCAGGCGCTCCAGCGGCAGATAGCGGCTGGCCTCTTCGACGCGAGCGCGCACTTCGGCCACGCTTTCCAGGCGCGGTTTTTTGGTAGTGATGAGGCCGAGGACGACGAAACGATCATCGGGGACGTGGCGCAGAGGCTCAAAGCCACCGGAGCGCTGGTCGTCGTATTCGAGCAGGAAGCGCTGGAAGTGGGTATGCTCGAAGATGCGAGCGATGGGTTCGTAATCGCCGGCGGCGTAAAATTTGCTCTGGTTATTGCCCCGGCAAATATGGATGCCAAAGGTGACGCCAGGATGTCCGTCGATAATGGCATTGTCCATTTCAATGCAGAGATCGATCAGTTTATCGGGATCGCTACCGCGCTGGCGATAGCCCTCGCGCATCTGGGGATCGAGCAGAGCGGCGTACTGAGGGGCGTCGATCTGAATGTAGGTACACCCCAGGCGAATGAGTTCGTCGATATCGTGGCGGGAGAAGTCGACGACATCGGCCAGGTAGGCGTCCCTGGTGGAGTAAGCGCCGCTGGACTTCTCGGGGTCGTAGTAGGCGGCGGCCTGCTGCGCGCTGAGGAGGGTGACTTTGCCGGGGCGCGAGCTGTGACCGCGTAAATAGACCCATTCTTCGGCGCCCATGCTGCGCTTCCAACTGAGCTTTTCCACGACAACGGGGCGTTTGAGCACAAGCTGCTCGCCGCTTTCGTCGCGGAAGGGAATGGCCCAGCCACCCAGCTTATCAAAGCCGGCGAGGGCTTCGATGAGGTGGCCATAAAAGGCATAACGGCGCAGTTCGCCATCGGTGATAGCTTCGATCCCTGCCTCCGTTTGCATAGCAATGGCCTCATCAACGGCCCGGTCTTCGATGACTTTGAATTCAGAGGCGCTGAGTTGGCCCGCTTCAAACTGCTTGCGGGCATTCGCCAGGTAGGCCGGCCTGAGCAGGCTGCCTACGACTTCTCTGCGATACGCCATGGTCTGTTCCCTCCCGTTTCTGGGTACTCAAGGCGTTACTTACTGCGCTGGCGAGGGTCCGCGCGTGTCTCTCTTCTCTTTGCCGCCCTGCATCACGCCCTCCTCGCTCTCAGCAACGCCAGTTATCTCGGCTGTGATACCACTAGTATAACGTCTGTTGCTGAGAATTAGCAAGGGATTGTTCGCCAGAAAGAACTATTTGATCTTTCTGGCGAACAATCCCTCCTGAAAGTATGGGCGAGAAGCCTATGCCAGCAATGGCAGAAGCGTCTCCTGGTCCATATAGAAGCGGATAGAGGTAATTTTGCCGGCGCTGTCAATCTCCATGACATCGATGCCCTCTGAGCTGGCGGTGCGGCCATTTTTCCCTGTCAGTTGCACGGTATAGGAAACGGCGGCTCCGTTTTCGACGCAGAAGATGTGGTTGATGGTGGCTTTGAGGGCGCTAAAGGGAGCCAGCGAGAACTCGGCGACCTGGCGCACAGCCTGGGGACCGCTGACCGGCGAGACCGGCCCGGCGTAGTAAAAGGTGGCGTCGGGCGCGAAGGCGGAGATGAAGCGCTCTACATCGAGAGCTTCGTTGGCGGCGAAGTAGCTGGCGACGGTGGCGCGGATAGTTTCTTGTGAGATCATATTCCTTTTCCTTCTTTATTTCTGTAGAGCTATAGAAAGGAGTCGTTGCCTGTGGTTCAGCCGTCCGGGTTTATGCGCCGAACGGGCTGGCGAAGTCGTAGGTGAAGTGCGGCACGATATCGTCCAGGACCGCCTCGCTGTTCTGCTGGTCGTAGCCGGCAAACAGTTCGGCGAGGAGAGCCTGTTTGCGCTCCGGGGTTTCGTTTTGCAGCAGGAAGTCGAGCATGCCGGCGTTAATGACGGCACGCGGCGAGATAAAGAGCCAGTTCATGAGGAAGTAACTCATGTACTGCATGTCGAAGTCGCCGTTCTGCAATTGCTGGAGCATCTGGCCGGTGGATTGCTTGATGCACAGATCAAAGAATTTGTGCAGCAGCTTGACGCCTTTGAGGGGCTGCGGGCCTGTGTGGGTGACGCCGGGCCAGCGCAGATCTTCGATGGCGCTGCGCCACCAGGCCGGATAGATGGCTTCCTGCATACGTTGAAGGATGTCGCGCTCAAAATCGGGCCGGGGCTGCTCCTGCTGCTGACGCAGACAGGTAGCGAGGGTGTCGGCCTCGATGGCGGCGACAGTCATGCCCTGTCCATAGATGGGATCGAAGGCGCACAGGGCGTCTCCCAGGACGAGCAGACCGGCTGGCCATTGCTCCATCTGTTCGTAATGGTGGCGCGTGCAGGTGGGCAACCGGTAGCCGCGCGGTTCGCCGAGGGGTTCGGTGTCCTTGAGCAGTTCGGCGATGCTCGGGTTATAGAGCCGGGCCAGGCCTTCCTCGAAGGCCGCCGCGTCGATGGCGGGATAGTGGCCACCGGCGCCGGCAAGGCAGACGCACCAGGCGTCGTTTTCGACGGCTTTGAGCACGCCGCCAAGGTAGTGGCCGGTGGTCGGATGGGGATCGATGACCATGACGGCGATGTTGCGCCTGTGCGGCGGCATCTTGTAGTAACGACTGGTGTAGCCGATGGCCGAAGTGACCGTTTCATCTTCTGGCAGGGTGTAGCCCAGGGTGGTGAGCCACTGAGGAAGCCGGGAGGAGCGCCCGGAGGCTTCGATGACCAGATCGGCGGTGAGCGTGATCTGCTGCTCTACCTGGCCGCGTTCGCGAGCCTGGACCCCGCAGACCCGGGTGTGCTCAACATTAGTGAGCAGACCGGTAACTTCGTGTTTGTAGAGGAAGCGGACGCGAGGATGGACCTGTGTGCGCTGGCGCAGAGCCCATTCGAGCACTCCCCGGCTGTAGGTGATGCCCTTTTCCTCGCCCTCGCCACCGGGGAAAGGCAGCGTACCGTAGGGATTGCTCATAAAGGCGCGGGTGTCCGCCTGCATCTGGAAGGCGCCGAGCGCTTTAAGATCGTTCAAGAAACCGGGAAACAACTGCTGGAGAATAATTTCTCCGCGCGGCAAAATCTGGTGCAGATGGAACGATTGAGGGACACCGGGACGCGCGCCGGGCTTTTCCGGGGAGCTGTCGCGCTCGATGACCAGGACATCGGTAAAATGATCGGCCAGGACGCGGGCGGTCAGCAAACCGGCGATGCCACCACCAATGACTATAGCTTTTTTTTCTTGCAGAGAAGTATTCATTGTCGGATATCTCTTTCTTTCTGATCTTTTTTGTTAGACATGGCTGCTTGCTCTCAAGCATCTGCTGAGAGTGTAGCCGGATCAGAAGGAGAAAGCCCCATCCACGCGGGTAGTTTCAGCGGGTAGTTGCGCGCTCCTGGCCGGTGGCAAGGATCTGTCGCGCGAGAGCGCTGGCCTGCAGGCGATTGCTGACGCCAAGTTTCTGGTAGAGATGCTTGACATGGTATTTGACGGTATTGATGGAGATGATGAGTTCGTGCGCGATCTCCTGATTGCTCCATCCAGTTGCGAGCAGACGCAGGACGCGCTCCTCCTGGGCGGAGAGCGGTTCAGTGAGCAGAGGACTGAGCGGGTGGGCGGCGGGCTGGAAACGCTGGCGGCAGAGGCGCAGGCGTTCGGCCAGCCCGATACTGGCGGGCGTCCACTCCGACGCGAGGCCGCTTTCAAGCTCTGCCAGTTGGACCAGGACTACCGGCGCTGGGCCATGGCGCGGCTGGAGGATGATGCGATGCAGGGCGGCTTTCTGCAGCAGCGCTGGTACGGGGGGCTGAAGACGCTCGGCGAGGGAAAAAGCCTCGGCGGTGAACTGCTCGGCGGTCCGGGCATCGTTCATTTCCAGGGCCAGCCAGGCCAGTTCAAGCAGGGAGTCGGCAATGACTTCGTTATCCTGGATTTCTCTGGCCATAGTCAACGCCTGATGAAGGTAGCGACGGGCGGATTTCAGTTCACCCTGCATAAGATAGCTCTTGCCTGACATGAGATTGATATCGAGGGCGAGAAAGCGATTCTCGGGAAAGCGATTGTCCTCTCTGGCCAGCATGAGCATCTGGTGAGCTTCGTCTAGCTGCCCGAGATGAAGTTTTTCCATGCCAACAAAGAGCAGGCAGGCTGCGCGATACAGGCGCAGGCGGTGATCTGTCGCCTCTGGCTGGCCCAGGAAGGTAAGCGCCTGCCTGGAGAGGTCCGCGACGACGGAGAACGACTGCTGATAGAGCAGGGTGTAGAGCGCGCGATGAGCGTAGATACCACCGATCCAGGCGACATCACCCCGCGCGCGCATAGTGGCCTCGGCGCTGCGCAGGAGGACTTCTCCGCGTGCGTCGTCGGCAGCCGACGGTGGAGGTGGTACGTCCACGGATTGTGTGGAGAAGCGCAGTTGTACGGGGAAATGGAGTTCGGTAGCGAAAAGCAGGCAGAGCCGGGGATGCGCGTGCAGAACCGCGTCCGGGAGCCGTTCCAGCCAGTGAAGGATGGTGTAGGGTTCGTAAAAATGCTGCTCGTTGAACTGCTCGATCAGGGTTGCCATGCGCTCCAGGTCGCGGGCCAGCCATGCTGTCTCAATGGCTTCGGCCAGCAGGTTCTCCCGCTCGTACCAGTGGCTTGCGCGCAGGGAGATAGCTTGTAAGGCATCTCCGCCCAG
>DASZXF010000037.1:0-2006 GCA_035546055.1 Ktedonobacteraceae bacterium | reverse complement strand
CTGCGAGCATGGCGTCGTCGAGGGCCAGCGAGACAAAGCAGGCCTCGAACTGCGAGGGCGGCAGGTAGATGCCCTGGCGCAACATGCTCCAGAAAAAGCGGCCAAAGCGCTGCGTGCTCGCCAAACCTCATCCAAAAAGAGGGGGCGGGGCGCCACCAGCGCTTGAGGCCGCCTCTGAAACAGTGGGGAGAACTCATGAACCTCATCATTTCCCCTCGGGTGGGGCGCAACCAGTTCTTGGGGTCGCCTCTGAAAAAGGGGGGCGGACTCAGGGATGGGGCGGCTCCACCTCAGACCACTTCGGCCAGGGCGATACGCGCGGCTTTGATGGTTTCTGCGAGCATGGCGTCGTCGAGGGCCAGCGAGACAAAGCAGGCCTCGAACTGCGAGGGCGGCAGGTAGATGCCCTGGCGCAACATGCTCCAGAAAAAGCGGCCAAAGCGCTGCGTGTCGGAGGCTCTGGCGGCGGCATAATTGTGAACGGGCTGCGTGGTGAAGAAGATGGTAAACATGCAGCCGATGCGCACCAGTTGCGCCGGGACGCCGCTCTGCTGAATGGCCTGGCTCAGTCCCTCTCCCAGCAGGGCGGATCTGCGCTCAAGTTCGGCGTACTGCCCTGGCTTGCGCAACTCTGTGAGGGTGGCGATGCCGGCGGCCATGGCCAGCGGATTGCCGGAGAGCGTACCAGCCTGGTACATGGGTCCAACCGGCGCGACCAGTTGCATGATCTCCCGCCGACCTCCATAGGCTCCCACGGGCAGGCCGCCGCCGATGATCTTACCCAGGCAGGTCAGGTCAGGCGTGATGCCGGCGCGCTCCTGCATACCTCCCAGGGCCACGCGGAAGCCGGTCATGACTTCATCACAGATGAGCAAGGCGCCGTGTTCCTGCGTCAGACGGCGCAGTTCTTGCAGAAAGCCGGGCTGCGGCAGAACCAGGCCCATGTTGGCGGCCACCGGCTCGACAATGACGGCGGCGATATCGTCGGGATAGACGCGGAAGAGTTCAGCTACCGCTGCGGCGTCGTTGTAAGGTGCGATCAGGGTGTTCTCGGTAGTCGCGGCGGGTACGCCCGGACTGTCGGGCAGCCCCATGGTCGCCACCCCCGAGCCGGCCTGCACCAGCAACATATCGGCGTGTCCATGATAACAACCGCTGAATTTGATGATCTTGTTACGTCCGGTAAAAGCTCGCGCCAGGCGCAGCGCGCTCATGGTAGCCTCGGTGCCGGAATTGACAAAGCGCACCATCTCAATCGAGGGTACACTTTCAATCACCAGGCGCGCCAGTTCGCTCTCGGCCACGGTGGGCGCGCCAAAGCTGAAACCGTTCGCCGCCGCCTCGGTCACGGCCTGGAGCACGGAGGGATAGCCGTGTCCCAGAATCATCGGTCCCCAGGACTGCACATAATCGAGATAGCGATTGCCGTCCTCGTCGAATAAATAGGGACCACTGGCCCGCGCGATAAAGACGGGATCGCCGCCCACCCCGCGAAAAGCCCGCACCGGACTGTTGACACCGCCCGGCAGTAATGCCTGCGCCTGCGCGAAAAGCTCCCGCGAACGCTCCAGGCGCAGATCGCGGCTACTGATTGCCTCGCTCATACAATATTCCCCTCCAAAATCGTTTGAAAACCGCGCATATTTATGGGTAAAACGAGAAGACGAGGCAGGCGCTGCTGCCACGCTCCACTGGCGGATTTCTCAGAGGCGCCGCGCTGAGAAATCCGCGCTGATGCCGGCGATGAATTACGCGCCGATGGCCTCCAGGATTTCATCAAGTGGCTGGAAGACGCAGGTGAACATGGGCGTGTCGCGCAGGGTGTACTGGCTGGCTTCACTGCTGCGCAGTTCTTCGACGAGATCGAGAAAGTCGCTGATGTTGTCGGTTTCAAAGGCCACGACAAATTCCTGATCGTCCAGACCAAAGGAGTAGGTGGTGTTGATCGAGACTTCGCGGTACTTGACACCGATGCGAATGTGCTCGTCCATCATGCGCTTGCGCTC
>DASZXF010000036.1:0-26231 GCA_035546055.1 Ktedonobacteraceae bacterium | reverse complement strand
ATCAAACTCCTTCCCCATCAGCATACCAGGCACCCCAAAGCAAACAGACAGTAATAAAAAATACCTGCAACGTCTCTCAAGATGTTGCAGGTAAACGCAGATATGCTACTTAGCATCCCCAACCACAGGAAAATCTGCGAGCGTGCGATTGATGAAGCCACCTGGTCACACGCAGCGTTTTCGTCACACGCGTAATCTTCACCTTTGTAATCCGCATAATATGCGTCACACGCGCCGAGCGCGTCACCCTGATACCACTTCCAACATGGCTGGATCTGCCCAGGCGACCGCGCCACACCCCCTGCTGATGCCCCACCGCCACATTCACCGTCTGCATCGCATGTGTCGTACTCCTCTGAGCCGCATTATTCGCAGTATCGCGGCTGGCGCTCTGCGCGAAGACCCCTGTGCTAAACAGAGCCAGGCATAAGAGAGCCAGCACCACTGCACTACTCAATTTCCCCAGTTTTCGCATCATCTCATTTTCCTTTCAGACAAATGGCACATGAGGAATCACATAAATCCATTCACACTCTCAAAAGAGGGTAGATAGACCAGAAACCGCCTATCCATGCCGCTCTCCATCTAAAACTTTCCGTGTCTTATGTTTTTACTGTATCAGTCCTGAACAAACTCAGCGAATGCGAAAAAGTTCACCTGCTTCCCAGTTGAATAATGCCCGGTTGGAGACACAAGTTCAGGCCTTGAAGCAACTGGAAAACAGGGGAAGAACCAATTTGGTGCAGGAATTCGTTGGGCAAAGGATGACGAATTATAGCAGCTAAAAAGGCCAGGTGAGACGTACCTGGCCTTTTGATGTCCCCGACAGGAATCGAACCTGCGCACTCGGTATAGGGTAGATAGCCAGCGCGTTACTACTTTACAGTAGCACGTTTCCAACTACCCCCCTCCGAACCGGACGTGCGGCTTTCACCGCATCCGGCTCTCCAAAGGTACTGCCAACTCCGCCAGGGCGGCATTAACAACCAGAAAGGGAGTTCCCTCTATGGCCGTTATAGAACTGTACATACAAAACAAGAAAGTCGATGACTCCACAACTCCATACCTCAACGCTGCGCGCCATTGTATGGAGTATGTATTCTCGTCCTTCCTGTTTTGCCAGGAGGATGAGTACTCGCCAACTCTGTTCTTCCCAAACCTGAAGAGCAACAGGTTTGTTATTGGTTGATTGCACGTAGCTGACCTGCAATCTTACTAGGAGTTGAAACGCATACAATTTCGCGTTACGTTAGTTCACTCCACTCAGGCGGTAATCCAGCGGCTGAATGGGATTTCTTAATCAGGCGGTTTCCCAGCGACCAATTAAGCTTGCCTAACGCTGCGTTGCTGTATTTAGTTGTTCAGGTACTCATTGAGCCACTGTTAGCAGGCGATACCGCTTGCTGTCTAGCGCCTCTCAACTCTTCTGGTTTCGCTGGGTTGTATGCCAGGTCTTCTAGCTTCAACCCATCGTACTTGCCAGTATGGATTTTCTGATGACATGCTCTACACACTGGTAATTGTTTCCGGTTTAAGATCGCCATAATCCTCAAAAAGCCTCTGGTTTTCTGACCGGACATTTTCCGAATGTGCCTGACATGGTGCATCTCGATGGTATCACTACCACCGCATATGCAGCATGCGTATCCCAGTTTCGATTTCGTTCGTAAACGAGCCGCCATCTGTACGAGATCGACTTCCTCACTTCTCGAAAAAGCATCCCGGTTGGTTTTCCAGTCTGCATTTTCGTAGAACGAAATCACTCTTTCCTGGTCCTTGCGCTTAACCCGTAAACTTATACGACCTTGTTTCAGTACACCGGTTATGGAAGTTCCTCGCTTCCTCGCCAGGGTCTTTGCCAGGCTGTACTTCAGGATATATTGTATCCGGTTCATCCGCGACCAATTGTCCGCTGGTCTGTAATATTGCAACAGTCCCCGGTTTACAGAAGAGTACAGATTTATGATCTGGTCTTCGTCCAGGAATATGTATCCCTTCCTTGCGGTTGGGTTCCCCTGACTATCACAGAACCCTTTTTGAGCCAGCCGTTTCACAACTTTCTCAATTGGAGCCTTTAGTACCACTTGCATCCCGGTTGATCTTCTTGCGAAGCGTCTCCCCGATCCGTTCGTAGACTTTGTGACCTTCTGTGCTTTATTAGTTCTTCCGAGCCGTATCCTATATCCCAAAAATTCCGCTTCTTCGTCTCTGGCGCTGGTTATTCGAGTCTTTTCCTGGCTAAGAGTCAGGTTCAGTTTGGAACTAAGGAATAGTCCAATCTTTTCCTTGATTTCTTTCGCCAGTTCATATGGCCCTGTTACACCAACAATCCAGTCGTCAGCATATCTGACATACTTGATGCGGACAAACTCCGGGTCTTTCGGATCCAGTGACGGTAGCTTTCTCATCGCCCTGGTCAGTTCCTTATGCTCTCGCGTTCCAGCTTTGCCTTCTTCTGCAAGACGTATTCGTCTTCGTTGAAGGGACCGGTAATCCGGGTTGAGCTTTCGTTGCTTTCCCTTCTCATATGTTCGCTTGAGGTACTCAACATATTCGTCAAGTTCGTGCAAGTAAACATTTGAGAGTATGGGCGAGATTATTCCACCCTGTGGCGTTCCCGCAAGTGAATTTTTCATCACTCGGTTTACATCGAGATACCCTGCCTTTAGAAATTTCTGGATGAGGATTATTAGTCGGTCATCCTTTATTTTCTTTTTGAGCAACTCGATCAGGATAGTGTGGTCAATATCATCGAAGCAAGCTTGAATATCTCCTTCGATAAACCACGTTACCCCGGACCACTTCTGGACTTCTTGCAAGGCCGTGTGACAGCTATGAGTTCGCCTGAAACCGTGGTTGCTGTCTTTAAAGTACGCGCCCTTCGGACTGTCATAGACAGCTTCAAGGATCGTACGAACAACTTCCTGAACAATCTTATCTTTTGGGCTTGGAATACCGAGCTTGCGCTTCTTTCCATTGGCCTTCGGTATATAGACTGTCCTGACAGGTTTGGGCTGATACACCTCAGTCCTCAGTTGTTCACCGAGGATTTCGATAGTTTTCAGTGAAACCCCGTCTAAGGTTCCAGGAACGCTCCCAGGAGTCATATTCCCTGGTCGCGATTTGAGCCGCTCATAGGCCACTATGAGCATGTCTTCATTACGCACCAACTTATAGAGGCTAGAGTTGATCCATCCGCTATTCGCGTTGAGTTTGCGGATCACATCTAGCCTTTCTAAAGCCTTCATATTACCCGCATCACTCATGGGGTCTCCTCTTCAGTTGTCTGATGCCTCTACTGTTGAAGCTTTTCCATATCCTCCCGATACAGTTACTAATGTCGCCCTGCCCACTTCTGCTCTGTTTCAGCTTGCGTCTCATCCAAGACACCGAAACAAGGCAGAGTGGAGTACCTTCTACACCCCTTCCCCGTGTCCTGGGCATTACCCCAGGCGTTTGAGTACTATGGGTGTTCTGTCGCCATGAGCCTCTCGGCTTGTAGGCGATCCCGCAGTTCCTACGTCAACCCGGTCCGCACTTAGGTTTCCTGTTGGGTGTTTACCTCGTTCACTACGAGCGCCTGCGAGAAGAACGTTTAACAGCTCTCCGGAACTTGGCTGTTAATCTCGCATTCCACGTCTAAGTACCATTCCGTGGAGCCAACGGTTAAATGGCGGCTCACCCAGGATTCGATCCTAGAGATCTAACCATATGCGGCCTAGCTGCACGGCCTCTTGGGATTGTTGGTACTACTCCCTCACCGTACTTTTGCAGTCATGCTACAGTTCCCTCTGGGTTTCCCCATCAGGTAAGACTGCGCTTTAGCCACTTTCGTTCTAGTGACGCTGGACTCATCCAGCAAGGTTGACGTAAGCGCAACGGCGCACTCCGGAGACCGATGCTCTATCCACTGAGCTACGGGGACTCCGTGAGGTATCATACCATATCTGTCAAGCTTTAAACGGCCAGGAATGGCTGCTCGCCCGGCGTATCTGACGATACGGCGAGAACCTGCTGCCTCGCACCTGCTCAGCGGACGCCGGGCGCAGTTCAATTCGCCCTGGCTTTACACAGAAACGGCTCCGGCGATGGCTGCCGCCGAAAAGACTTCGTCAGACTCCATCATCAGGATGAGATACAGCCCGAACAGGCTGAGCAGCGCCAGATCCGGCAAATCACTGGCCGCTGGCGCTATTTCAAGCATACGGCCCTTTTTGATCGAGAGCAGCGTTTTGTTGCCCGCGCCGATCCAGGACCAGACCGGACGCCAGTTCCCGCTACGCGTCCAGATGTAAGTTCGGCCATCCTGAAAAGCCAATGTGCCTGTCCCATTCCAGCCCGGCTGGATTACCGCCAGCGCATACATCGACTCTGGCGCGGTCTGACCTGGATAAATGACCATTCTACGCCCCATCAGACCCTCTCGCCGAAAAACCCATTGCTGGCCATCAGCTTCCGCCAGAGCAGACTGCTTGAGCGTGCCTGTGCAGCTGATACGCGCCAATAAACGCTCTCCTCCATACAACTCATAGTTACTAGAAAAAAAATGCGGGCGTTTCCATTGCAGAGTTACCCCTGTCCATGCACGCAAAAAGGACATCGCCGTTCTCCTTTCCTCACCAGGATCATTATCACAGTCTTCACGATATTGCTATTTGCTATGTTACATTTAAATATATAGCATATAGCTATATTCCTTGTCAAGCTTGAAACGTAGGTATTTTTCATCATGTTATATTCATGTTTACAAATTTATAGGCTGGCAAAAAATCATTAAAAATGGGTAGAAACACGCTCAAATGATTCCCCAAATGAAGTAGCTAACTGACGCATTTTGGTATTTACAACTGCGACTGTATCTATTATGCTATGTCCAGCGAATTTTCAAAGATGCGGTCTGTATGTTGCAAGGGGGGATAATATGCCTAAGAAATCGCAATTTCAAAATCTCGTACTCCAGCAGGTCTTGCAGGATTACGCCCAGCAGGCGACGATGATTCAGCCTGCCCTGACGCTGCCTATCAAAACGGAGGCGCTGGTCCCGCTGCCTCTCTCCAGACCTCTCCTGGCTGGCGAAACTGGCATGGAACCGCTCAGGCACAATAGCCGGGAATTACGCCTATCTGCCTCCGACACACAGACGGAGATCGACACCCCTGTGCCGGGCGGGACACGGCTTTCTCCTGACGACGCACCTCAGCCCACAAGGCGAAAAAAGCGCTTTGTACGAGGCGTGGCGCTTTTCATCAGCGTTCTGCTGATGCTGGCCATCGGCCTTATCTGGCACTCGGCAACTCCCACTTCAGCATCCCCTGGCGTTATGCAGCAGGCTTATAGCAGTCCAATCAGCCTTTCCAGCCCACAGGCTCTTGAGGATGCGACGGCGACGACCGACACCAGTACAGGCACCATTCAGGTCTATATCGTCGGGGCGATCAAACATCCTGGCGTTTATACGCTACCCGCAGGCGCACGCGTTTACCAGCTCATCCAGGCTGCCGGCGGCACCCGGCCCAACGCAAATCTGGTCTCTTTAAACCTGGCCGCGAAGCTCTCCGATGGTCAGGAAATCTATGTGCTGAGCATTGGAGAGACACCTCCTGTTTCTTCTGGCGCCCCAGCCAGCACAGGCGCCACCTCCGTGCCAGCCGGGGAACTGGTAAATATCAACACGGCAACGGCCAGCGACATGGAAAAAAACCTGCACGTCAGTTCGACAACTGCCAATAAAATCATCACCTATCGCACAGAACATGGAGCATATACATCTGTTGAGCAACTCTTGCAGGTCGTGAGCAATTCGATCTATGACCGCATCAAAGATCTGGTGACGGTATAGCGCCAGGCAGGAGATTTTCATGCAGATGGAGAGATTGAAGTACTCATGGCAAAAGCTTCCTGATTTGCGAGGACTGTTACTGGTTGTGCTGGCGGGAGGCTGGCTGACAGGCCTGGTGACCGATGCCTGGCTCCTCCTACCGCCTCTGGTTCCGCTTTGCGCGGGCATAGGTATGCTGCTTGTGCTGGGGATGTACTGGCGGTATGCCCTCCTGCGCTTGAGCGCGCTGATGCTACTCTGCCTTTGCCTGGGCGCCTGGCGGTATGCAATAGTTTCACCGCAAAGCGATACCAGCGCAATCCGCGCCTGGATCGGCGCTGCTCAGGTACAGATCCAGGCGCAGATTGCCGGTGATCCACGCCTGGAAAGTCAGAGCACACTGCTGCTGGTCGATACGCAGAGCATCAGTCTGAACAACGGGCAGAGCTGGCAGGAGACGCATGGTCAGATCCAGGTTCAGATTCTCGGCGCGACCTTTGATGATCCCTTCGCGGCGCGCTATGGCGATGAGATTGAACTCACCGGCAAACTCTCCGCACCTCCCGACTACGCGACCCCGGAGCTGCAGGCCAGTATGGCGTTCCCTAAAATGATGATTCGGGAACGCGCCGGATCTCCCCTGCTGCTTTTGCTCTACCAGTTGCGCGCCCATCTGGCCAGCATTCTATTGCAGACGCTGCCGCAGCCGTTCGCGGCCTTGCTGATCGCGATCTTCCTGAGTTTGCGCACTCCCGCCCTCAAACCGCTCCTTCAGACGTTTAATGTCACAGGCACCGCTCATCTGATCGCGCCTTCCGGCTTCAAAGTCACCCTGCTGGCTGGCTTTATCGGCACGAGCACACGCTGGCTCCTCCCAGGACGCAACCATGCGGGACAACGCCTTCTCCCGGCAGAACGCCGCCGGAACGCCTGGAAACCCTGGCTCCATACTCTACTGCTGATTCTCTGCATCTCCCTGTATACAATCCTCAGCGGAGGCGGGCCTGCTGCGCTACGCGCCGGCATAATGGGGATATTGCTGGTGCTGGCTCCTCGCCTGAAGCGCTCGTACAATGTCTACACCGCCCTGGCCCTGACTGCTCTGATCATGAGCCTGCTTGATCCATTCGTACTCTGGGATACCGGCTTCCAGCTTTCGTTTATTGGCACACTGGGCATTCTCCTGCTGACGCCTCTCTTTCAACGCTGCTTCCATTTCCTGCAGGTGGTGCCATTGGGCGCTCATATAGCTGAGATTGTCTCTGTGACCCTGGCTGCGCAGGTGGCAACCCTGCCAATCTTTGCCTTGAGCTTCCAGCAAATTTCTTTCGTCGCTCCGCTTGCCAATCTGGCGAGTGTGCCACTGCTCGGTCCGCTACTGGCCTTGAGTACATTGATCTGCGTGAGCGGCCTGATTGCTCTCCCGCTGGCCCACATCTGCGCATGGCTGGTGTGGCCGCTGCTCTGGTATACGACCACTGCGCTCTCCTGGTGCGCAGGACTACCTGGCGCCTATCTCCTGGTAAATTCGCTCCCTCCGCTCATCGCCTGGCTCTATTATGCTCTGCTGGCCCTGCTGATCATAGGGATTTTCTCTCGCTGGCAGCCCGCCCTCAGCCAGCAGCTACCACATTCCCCTGCGATCTCACGGCGCACCCGGCTGATCCTGCAAGGAAGTCTGGCTCTGTTGATGCTGTTGACAACCGCTATTCTCACGCTGGCAACTCAGCCTGATAGACGTTTGACGCTGGTCTGGCTCTCTAATGGTGATCCTGCACAGGGGCAGGCTCTCTTTCTGCGCAGCCCGTCCGGTCAGCTAGCTCTGATTAACGAGGGAGCCAGCAGTACAACGCTGGCCCAGACGCTTGACACGCGCCTTCCGTTCTGGCAGCGCTCGCTCAATCTGGCAATGCTCAGTGACACCGGCGCCGCCGATCTGGCAGGCCTCCAGGATATCATTACACGCTATCAGGTACAGCGCGTTGCCGATGGCGGTATGCTCCATCCGAGTCTGGCCTATGCTCGCTGGCGCGCTAGCCTGACTTCTCATGGTCTTCTCTATACACAGGCGCGCCAGGGAACGCTGATTACACTGGATCAGTATGTCGCTTTCCAGGTACTCTGGCCCCTCCTGTCTCTGCACAAAAGTAGCCATGAAACGGCTGATAATGCCCTCGTTCTCCGTCTGATCGCACCCGGCCTGAGCCTGCTCTTGCTCAATTCAGCGGCTCTGAGCAATTACGCGCTGCAAACGCTGGCACTCAGCCTCGCCCCATCCTTGCTTCAATCCAACATAGTACAGCTCGTTGGGGAAGAGGACCAGGCTTTCCCATCCTCGCTGCTCACCGTCCTTACGCTGGTACATCCCTCTCTACTCCTGCTCACCATGCTGCCTTCCCACAAGCGCCAGAAAACCGCCCGGCCAGTTGCTATCGCCCCTCCTACCTCTTCTCTGGCCGGCCCCTGGGAAATCCTTCCGAATCAGCAGATCAGCTCCCTGGAAATCCAGAGCGCCGGGCACGCCTGGGAAATCCATCCCTCTGGCTGATGCTCTAATCGATAAAGCTGGCACTCTTCACCCTGCTTTTTGAGCACAGACAGTAAGTATGGCAGCGTCAGAGTGTAGCGTCTGGCAACGGCGCCGGCCTCCAGGCGCCCATCATTTGGGAAAAGCCAGACGCCGATACTTCTCACGCGATTCTAACCAGGCTTCATCAGAAAGCCCCAGCTTTTCGCGCAGAGTCTCAGGTGTGACTCCCTCGCGCAGTTGCTGAACAGCGAAGGTGTCGCGCAAAAGCTGCAAGGTGACACGCTTTTTAATCCCGGCGTCCTTAACAGCCCTGGCAAGGATATAGTTGAGGTTGCGATCTGTACACACAAACAATTCGCTGCCTGGCTGATAGCGGGCGCGATAACGCTCCAGAATGGCGGTAAACTCGCCCGGCAAGGCCAGCGTGCGTTCGCGATGCTGCTTGCCAGTAGAAGCGGCAAAATGGACGGTAATACGCGGTTGATGAGGGTTGGAAAGGTCTATATGCTCTAGCTTCAGGCCCATCACCTCTTCCTTCTTCAAACCGCTGTGCAGCACCAGATAGACCAGGCAGTGACAACGCGGTTCAGTGGCGGCAGCCTCCAGCAAGCGCCGTACCTCGTCATCAAAAAGCAACTCTGGCAGGGGTGGCAGAGGACGCTCCAGAATTAAATTCGCCGCAGGATCTTCGCGAATAATGGACTCGCTGGTGAGCCAGGAAAAGAAATTTTTTAGAAAGGTGACGCGCCGCGCCATGGTCTTGGGAGCTGGCGTATGCCCTGGCACGCCAAATTTAAGCTTCATCAGCCAGTCCGTCACCTGCTCTTTGGTAATACGCCCCACAGGGGTATCGCGTCCGATAAAATCGCTGAACATTTTAAGATCAGAGAGAAAGCAAGTGACAGTGTAAGTCGATTTTCCTCGTAATTCCAATTCCTGTTGATATGGTAACGCGCAGGCGGCCAGACTTGATTGATCGGTGAGCGGGTGGGTGCGCACCAGGGGAGGGAAAGGCGTGGCGTGCGGATCTGGCGGTTCAGTGACCACCAGCGATGCACTACCAAACAGGTCCGGTTGCACAAGCACGCTTCCCTCGGTCAAAAGTGGCTCGGGTTGAATGGGCTGCTGAGAATCCTGGCTCATAAAACGCTCCCTGGCTTTCTTGCTCGCAATGGCGATTTCCGACCTCGTATCGCTGTTCATTATAGCAAGAAATAGCAAGAATGTTCAACATTTCCATTTGTTACTGAACACTCCGCCATTTCGTTTCTGTTAGAAGCAGCCATAACACTTGCAAAAGGATCATCACAGAACGACGATGCAACGAATCAAACCCTTTTTACCGGCTCTTTTCCTTTTTTGTCTGGCTCTGCTCGTGCGCGTGCTGTATAATGTGACCGTCGCCCACGCGTATTATCCCAAATATGATTCTGCCGCGTATCAATCCATCGCGTTCAATCTCATCGACGAACACTGCTTCTGCCTGCATCCTCATATTACGACGGTCTATCGTCCTCCGCTCTGGCCCTGGCTGATTGCCGCGCTTTCGCTGATCTTTGGGCGCGCGGACATCTACGACCGTCTCTTCCTCTGCTGTCTGGGAGCTGGCACCTGCGTACTGATCTATCTCTTTGCGCGCGATCTCTTTGGCCGGCGCATCGGCCTGGTGGCCGGTCTGATGGCCAGCGTCTACCCCGCGCTCTACCTCTACGATGGCTGGATGTACACCGAGTCGCTTTACACCTTTCTGCTGATGGCCATCTGCTACTGCGTCCTGCGTATACAGCGCAGCAGCGGCAAACGCAGACGCCTCTGGCTCCTGTGCGCGGTCTTGCTCACCCTGCTTTCGTTCACTCGTCCCAACGGCATTCTCATGCTGGCGCTGGTGATCGGCTGGACCCTCGTGCTGAGCTGGCGAAAAATACTGCACTCGCGCGCGCTCGTCCATGTAGCGCTCGCTACCCTGGTCGCGGTACTCCTGATCGCCCCCTGGACCATCCGCAATTATCTTGTCTCGCAAAGCTTCGTACCTGTCGCAACTGGCGATGGAACGGTTCTGCTGGGCGCTTACAATGATACCGTCCTCACCAGTACCGACAATCAGGGCATCTGGATTAATCCGCTCAGAACAACCCCGCAGAATAAACAGCTCCTGCAGCCGTTCCCGCTCTATACCTGCACTGCTCCCTGTGAAATGGCGCGGGAGGAGGCCTCGAAAATCGCGGCCGAGCAATGGATCAAAGCTCATCTCAGCACCATGCCTGTGCTCATGCTCTACCATCTGCGCAATTTCTGGACCCCCTATACCCGCGAGGCTGATCTGCCAATGGAGCGCTTCCCCGCGCAGGCTTCAAGCGCGATTGTTCACACCATGAGCATTACTTTTCCCCCGGTGATCTTCGTGCTGGCCGCTTGCGGGCTGATTGTCACCATGAAACGCTTCTGGCGCGAACTGTTATTTATCTATCTTGTGATCCTGACCACCCTGGGCGAGGCGCTATTCTACTACGGCAGTTCGCGCTTCCGAGCACCTATTGAGCCGCTGCTGATCCTGCTGGCCGCCGGAACATGCTGGTGGCTGTTCCAGGACGCTCCAGGCACACTGCGCCGACGTTTGAAAATGCGTCGGCTAAAGCGCCGGCCTGCCGCAGAACCGGTTAGCAGTTCTCAACTGGTCAAAAAAGCAGGAAAAAGAGTATAGCGATCAATGGGGGCTGCCTGGCAGGTGTCCTGCATAAGCACATCTATTTTTAACGCACAGGAGGCACACCAACGAACATATTCCGGTTCGTTGGTGTGCCTCCTGTTTTATTGAAAAGAGCTACTCCTGGAGTAGTTCTTCGTCAAGTTCTATCTCGTCCTCTTCCTCACCATACAGTTCCTCGTCAAGTTCCTCCACATACCCGGTGTCAGCATACGGATTCTTCTGAATCTGGATCGTCGGGTGAAAAACAGGAAAAGGCTTTAAACTCTCAGGCCCTTTTGGACCCTCCATCTGCGGTTCGTAAGCCGGCGAGCCTTCGCGCACCAGCACCTCACTCTCCCACGCCATCGACTCGAAGCCCAGGCGACGCAGGTCCATGACCATGCCCGGCCACGTGTCGTCAGCATCCACCGCCCACCAATCCCGCCCCAACACATTGACAGGTCGAACTCGCAAAGGCCGGTTAAGATCGCCCAGATTAGCCATCAACGCATCGCGTTTCCGTTCGGCTTTTTTCGTTGGCATAAGAACCGTCCCTTCTTGCTAGAGTAGTCGTCCTTTTTGGAATCCCCCTCGAATTATCGCTCTGCTGAACTCTTCTCGTCCGGGTCTCCCAGATGGGAACTTCCTACTATTGGTACAGTGTACCCTGACTACTGATCCATAACCTAAATGGACATCTAATGCTACATAAAACATACCACATTACCTGCTCTGTTTGCCAGGGCAATTTTCTCAACTCCACGCTCGCCCCTCAAACTCCCCTATATATTCACACATCTATTTAAATGACGCGACTCACTGACCTTCGTTGAAAAAACCTGCGATACGTCCAGCCGCGTCCGGCCTTAACCTGAGCATGAAAAAAGTCCCGGTCTGCCTCCACCTGACCTTTCCTCTGGGAAAATAGGCCTGTGCTAAAATACTGACCCGTCTGATTTGACAGAAGACCAAAAAACGGGCATACTGGCAAAACAATAAGCAACCGTAGAGCATGAGGAAAAAAGCAGCCGAGGGAAAGGCACAATGAGCCAGAGAAAACGCTTCTTGAAAACAACTGTGCAACCAACCTTGCGCCAGTGGCGCCAGTCGCCAACCTATTTCTTCCTGATCTGGCGCTGGGGCAACTGGATTTACGCCGTGATCTGGTATGTGACGCTCGCCCACCAGATGAATGATTACACACTGCTGGTTCTGCGCGTCTGCCTGGCTATATCGCTGGCACAATCTTTGCTCGTGACCCTGTATGCCCCTCTCTCCCGGCTATTTCTGACCCGCCGCCGCAAGAACATCTTTCCGTTGCCCGATCATGATGAGTCCATGCGCATTCTCAACCCGCTTACCAATACGCGTAACGCCTTCTGGGGCGCAAGTATGTATGTGCTCGATGTGCTCATCTGCGGAGCGCTTGTCTACTTCGGCGCCACAAATCAGTACCCATCCTTCGGCATCGGCTCGCCTTTTTATCGCTATGGCCTTTCAGCAGTGATGGTGGCCAGCTTTAACTATAGCTATAGAGGCGGCCTCTTAGCGGCGGTGGCTTATAGCGGGATGTCGATTTTCGGCGCTTTCGTCGTTCCTCCCGGTCAGGTGCTTCCTCCAGATACCCCGAATCTCGCCTACAATATTGCCAGCGCGGTGCTCGACGCTCCTCTGATTGCTCTGCTGTCGGCGTATCTGGCAGGCCAGTGGAATAAGGCCATTCAGAGTAAACGCCAGGTACAAGAACTGGCGCGGCGCGAACACGCCCTGCGCGGGGTCAGCGAAATCCTGGTGACGGTCAGCAGCGATCAGGTACAACTGCTGCGCCGCAGCGTGAAGGCCATACGCCAGGGTGGCCATTTTGAAAAACTGGTGATCGCGCTGGTCATTCACGACCCCAGCGGTGAAGCGCGCCCGGATTTTGATACGTATGTCGAGGCCGATGTGGCGGCCAGCGAATACCCCGATGTGAGCGAAGAACTGATTTCGCTGGTGGCGAAAACCGGCCAGCGGCATATGTCCTTCGATCCCCTGGTGGCCTCGCGCCACGGCTCAAAGTATGGCCTGGCCCGCCTCTATCAGCCGTTTTTCAAGGGCAAGCTTCCCTACCTGGTGCTTGGAGCGGAAAGCACGCGCAATACACCTTTCGAGCAACGCCAGGCGGAGTTCCTGACGACAATCGGGGCGCAACTGGTGGTGGCGCTGGAGAATATTCGCCTGACCGCCGAAACGGCCACGCTGGCGACGCTCAATGAACGAGGCCGCATTGCCCGCGAAATCCACGATGGCATCGCCCAGTTGCTCTATATGCTCAGTCTGAACAGCGAAACAAGTCTGGCCCTGGTGGAACGCGCAACCAGGAGCACTGAACCCGACCAGAAGTCCCTGACGATGCTCAAGGACTACCTGGAGAAGCAGGTCACGATCTCCAAACAGGCTCTCTGGGAAACGCGGCACTATATGTTTACGCTCCAGCCGCTGATCAACGGGAATACGACGCTGACGCAAATGATCACTAATCAACTGCAGGAGTTTGAGACGATCAGCGGACTTTCCACGCGCCTGCGCGTGGAAGGCCAGGAAGAGGCCTTGAGTGGCGATCAACGCCGCAATCAGCGCCGCCTCCAGGTGGGTACAGCGCTTTTCCGCATCACGCAGGAAGCCCTGACCAATGCTTACAAGCATGCGGGAGCTGACCAACTGGAAGTGACCTTGCGCCACCAGCCGGAGAGCATCACGGTCGAGATTAGCGATAATGGCAAAGGGATCGTTCCCTCCGGCTCAGCCTCGGGAGCGGATAAAATCTACACCGGGCGCGGCCTCTCCGGGATGCGCACACGGGCCGCAGAACTGAACGGTACGTTTGAGATGCGGGCCAACGCCACAGGAGGCACGCGCGTGATAGCCAGCATCCCGGTATAACGCTGCTCTCTTTCGCGGCTAACAAAAACGTGAATATCCGCCATCATAGCCTGAGCAGGTCTGGCGAGAAAGGATCATGTGACAATATGGCAAAAACGCGCATTATGATAGTAGACGATCATGAAGTCGTGCGCATGGGTATGCGCCTGCTGTTTGAGACGGAAGACGATTTCGTGGTCGTGGGCGAGGCCAGTAATGGAGCCGAAGCTCTGGCCAAAGTACCAGTGCTGGACCCGCAACTGATCCTGATGGATGTGCGCATGGAGAAAATGGGCGGAATTGAGGCGTGCCGGGAGATCAAAAGTCGCCATCCCCAGGTTCACATCCTCATGCTCACCTCGTATACCGATGACGACGCCATCACCGCGTCCGTCCTCGCCGGAGCCAGCGGCTATCTGCTCAAACACCTCAGCCGCGCCGAACTCTTGCGCGCGGTACGCCTGGTTGCCTCCGGGCAAACGCTCATCGACCCCGGCGCATCCCAGCAAGTCGTGCAGCGCATGACCTCTGCCCCTGGTAACGATCTGACCGAACGAGAGCGCGAAGTGCTGGCCCTGGTCGCCCGTGGCTATACAAATAAGCAAATCGCCCAGTCACTCTATGTCAGCGAAAAGACCGCGCGCAACCATGTCAGCCATATTCTGGAGAAACTCGGCCTGGCCCGCCGCAGTGAAGCGGCTGCCTTCGCTGTTGAACACAGGCTCGTACCACCCAAAACACCGCCACATCTGGAAGAGATCTGATTAATAATTGGTGATCAAAAGGTGCTCGGTCTCGCGCCGATTGCGATCCTGAAAACTAACCAGGTACTTCTTCTCGAACGAACGAATCTGCAAACCCTGATGATCATACAGCGCTCGGATGAACGGCGTATTCTTGATAACCAGCAGAAATCTGGCCGGGCAGCGCCCGAGCAAGTAATCAGCCAGGCGCTCCTGGTCGCGCTGGCCAAACTCATTGCGGGTATAAGTGCTGAAATCGCTGTCGTAGGGCGGATCAAGGAAGAGAAAATCCCCCTCGCGCGGCGGATGTTTGCCCAGAAATTCCTCGAAATCCAGATTTTCAATCACGGTGGCCCTAAAATGCGTTTGCAGGTCAGGCGAGCGCAGGAGGGCAATCTTGCGCGCTAAATTCTTGCGATTGTAGGTAATACCGCCATACGGCACGTTAAACTCGCCGCGCCGATTATAGCGAAACATTGAAGCATAAGCATTTTCACGCACAAAAAAGAAAAGGGCCGAGGAAACGCCCGGCGCAAAGTGATAGATATCCTGGTGATTATAAAGATGGCGCAAGTACATATAAAAAGCGCTTTTGAGCGCGCTTTCCAGGTTGGCCAGAATATCCCTCTCCGGCAAAAGCCATTTCTGCTGTTCTAAACGCTGCATCCGTCGCGTCTTATTCACAAAATTGCGCCGCAGTTCCAGCAGAAAACGTTCAACATTGCTTGCGTAGAGTGGCGGGCAGATAGCCTGTAGCTCGCGCTGATGCACCTGCAAAAAAGCCAGAAAGCGCGCCTCCAGGTCATTTGCCTCCTGCCCCCTGGTCGCGTCCAGATACATCCTGAGCAAGGTACCCGCCTGGGCATCGACCAGTCCGCTGAGCGCCTGCCAGCCGTAGACCAGTTGATCGAGCGCCCGCAAAAAATCGCTATCCTGCTGCGCCACCATGGCATAAAACTGCACCAGTTCGCCGGAACGATCATTGATGAGTTTCTCGCGAGCCTCTATCGCGAAAAAAACAGCACCACCACCCACAAATGGCTCATAATAGCGCTCAAAGGCCGGCAAGAGAGGACGAATATACTTGAGTTCCTGCTCTTTTCCACCCGCCCATTTGAGCAAAGACGATATACGCTGCTTTGACAATCACAACCTCATCCAGGCTACGTCTCCTCGCCCGTTCCTTCTCTACCATAAACACAACTTGTTCTTCCTCTTAGCACTTTACCAGGAGCAGCGCCAAAAAGCAACATTTCTACCTCTTTTTACCTGCCTTCTCACGTCTCATGCTGCCCCTTATCTCCCTTCACCGCCACCCTGCTCCCATCTTCCTTTTTCTCATACACAAGCAAGCGAGCAATACAGTACAAAATGCCTATATGTTCAGGATTGCTATTTAACCATACATTTCAATCCTATACTCAAAGTCAGCGAATATATGTTTTTGGGAGGTAACGCTTGTGGTTAGAGAAGCTCAGCAACAGCCATATGATAATCTGCTCAAGCGGCTGTTGGAAGGTCAGCCTACCACTATCATTCCCCTGTTGTTAGGAGATAGCGCTATCCAGGTTGTCGAGGAAGTCAATGTCGAAGTATTGATTCCCCCACGGCGGACGGATCGCGTCTACAAATCGGTTTACAAGGAAAAGGTGAAGATTTTTCACTTTGAGTTTGAGTCAGCACCTGATGCAAAAATGGATAGGAGGTTGCTCATCTATCATGCCCTGTTGCTGGAAAAGCACAGTTTACCAATTACCTCGATCATCATCTACCCGTTCGCGACTCCAGCAGTCTCATCGCCGCTAGTGGAAACTGATACCAACGGAGAAAATATTCTGACCTTCCACTACAACATCTTGCCCTTGAAAAATCTGGATGCGCGCGAATTTATCGAGAATCAAGCAGTGCCTGTCTATGGCCTGATCCCGGCCATGCAACACACCACAGAAGATTTGCTGCTCCATGCTATCGAGGAAATGATACAATATTATAAGAACAACGATGATCGTTTAAGGGACGAGTTGCTTTGCTTCAAAGTTTTGCTGGAACGCGCCAAGCGTCTCCCAGAAGAAAACTTGCAGCGCGTTTTGAGGAGGATACACATGTTCGATCCTTTGCTGGAAGAAGACCCGTGGATTCAGGAACTTAAAGCCCATGAAAGAGAAGAGGCATGGAATAAAGGCATAGAGCAGGGAAGAAATGAGGGAAAGACAGAAGCATACCAGAACATGCTGCTCAACATTATCCAGATGCGTTTTCCATCACTGGCTAACCTTGCAGAGATAAAGGCGGCACAGATTAAGAAAGCTGACCTTTTAAATCATCTCATTAACCAGATCGTGCTGGCTAGCGACGAAATGGCTGCCCGCAAGGCGCTAGAAGCCCCTCTGGCTTCCTGACACACCTTCTCTTGCTGCATTTGCCGAAACGAGCATTGCCCAGCTTGATAAGCTGGACATTTTAAAGCATCTATCCGTACAGATGGTCATAGCTAGCGATGAACAGGCGGCTCGCGCACTGTTGGAGTCGCAGACAGCATTATAATCACACATTGCGTGGTTGGCTTCAGGCTCGTCTTGTAGTTTTTCCTACAAGACGAGCCTCTTTTTCGACGTTAGAGAGAGTATACTTTCAGGCTGCTATAGACAACTTCGGCGGTGTCTCCGCCCTGGGAGGCGGTGGCGAGAAAGCCGATGGTGTTGGCAGCTGAGTAATAATTATCCTGCATCTGGAACAAGAATGTTCCGTTGATATAGAACATGAAAGTGTCACCACGGGCAACGATCTGGACAAGGTTGGTCCTATGGTAGCCCTGGTGCAGCAGCGGGGTTGCGCTCCAGTCTTTGAGAGACTTGATGCTGGCGCCCTGCTCGTAGGAAAATTTATAGTTGCCCTGGCTATCGATTTCAAACAGATAGCCGTCGTAGTTGCCGATCAGGTTGGTTCCCAGGCGGAAGAAGATGCCGCCGGAGTGCCCGCTGAGCAGCGTAATATCAACGGCAAGCGCCAGGTTTGCGTAGGTTTTGTCCTGTTCGCGGCACCCCTTGAAGTAGGTTCCCCCGGCTGGCTGGCTGATGTGATAGCCATCGCTTTTGAAGGTGCATTGGCTTCCCTCGTCCCAGCCAGCGGTAGAGTCGTTGCTGGTGAGGGCGCTCTGATAGTCGGGCGTGCCAGCGATGGCGGTTTGCAGCGGACCCGCCGTGGCGCTGGCCTGGGCGCTGACGGTGGCTGTGGCATTGGCCACGGCGGAGGCTGTGGCCTGGGCCTGCGCGGTGCCAGTGGCCTGAACGCCAGCCTGCGCGGTTCCGGTCAGGTCGGGCGTGGCTGAACCCTGACCGCTGGTGGGAGTTATTCCGCTCGTGGCAGTGGTCTGCACAACCGGCGTGGGCGCGCTTCTACGACTCAAGAAGATATAGCTGGCCGAGGCGGAGACGATCAAGACAACCGCCAGCACAGTGACGCCAATGAGCAGGACGCGCCGTGAAGCGGGCCGTGTTCTTCGCGACACAAGCTGACCTGGTACGGTCATATCTGGCAAATGCGGGGTTTCTGGGGGCGCGTCCAGACCCGCTGACTGCGTGGGTGTGGGCGGGACATAGGGAAAAGCTTCGGTACCAGCGGCCAGTGGAGAGGGCCGGCCTGCGGGTCCTCTGGGCGCAGAGGCCGCCGGCGAATCCTTGAGCGGTCCCATGGCGATGGCGGCTGGCTCCCTTTCACCACGCACCTGCCCATGGTACCCGCTCTCACCGCGCCTGACGGCCTGACAAAAAGCTTTAGCCAGTTCGGTGGCGCTGCCGTAGCGCATCTCTGGCTGCTTTTCCAGCGCACGATAGATGACAGCGACGACTTCCTGCGGGATCTGAGGCACGTAAAGTTGCGGTGAGGGTGGCTGTTTATTGACATGCATGGAAATCAGGGCAAGCTGATTGTCAGCACTAAAGGGCAAACGGCCCGTGACCATTTCATAGAGCAGGACGCCCAGCGAGTAGAGGTCGCTGCGCGCGTCAGCCCGACGATGGACCTCGAAAAGTTCGGGGGCGACGTAATCCACCGTTCCCAGCACATTGCCGGTACTGGTGAGTTGCGTGGCATCACTGGTGATGCGCGCGATGCCAAAATCGGTCAGATAGCAGCGCCCTTCTTCATTCAAAAGCACGTTTGAGGCCTTAATATCCCGATGGATAATGCCCTGCTCATGAATATAGTCAAGCGCGTCACCGATATCCCGCAAACACTGGCATACTTCGGAAAGGCTCAAGGGCGAGCGGCGAATACGCGCACGCAACGTTCCCCCGGTCAACAAGGGCATGACAATATAATAGCGCTCGATACCATCCAGAGGAGCTTCCCCTGTATCGTAGACTTCAACGAGATGAGGATGGCGCAGACCGGCCATTAACTGCGCTTCACGAATAAAGCGGCGCAGCATCTCTTCGTCTTCGCGCTTGAAGACCTTAACCGCTACCATACGATGAAAATTGGGGTCGTAGGCTTCGTAAACATTGGCCATTCCTCCCTTGCCAATGATGCGACGTAACTCGTAGCGGTCGTCGAGCGTCCTACCCTCCAGTTCAGCCATACTGCATTCTCCCGCGTGCCAGGTTATTGTACCGAAAAGCTTAGCACATCCACGCTTCTCTTTATTTCAAACGATCTATGCAGGCGATAGTTACCTGCCACGCTCCTTGCTATTTGAGCTTGTCCTGCTTGATTTTCGATAAATAGTGCGATTGCTTATAAAACAGGCCACCGGGGTTTGATCTCGATGCCAGCGCGTTTATACAGAGCGTTGGCGTGTTGTTGCGCTTCTTCAATGATCTCTTCTTCGTCCATACTTAGCAACTGACCCTGTTCGACGACGATCTGTCCATCGACGACGACCATATCGACTTCGCCGCCGGTGGCTGTATAGACCAGGGTTGAGACGGGATTGGGTGAGGGCGTGGTGTGCAGGCGATTGAAATCGATGACGGCGAAATCGGCCTTTTTGCCAACTTCGAGCGAACCAATCTCATGCTCCAGTCCAAGCGCGCGAGCGCCGTTAATGGTGGCCATTTCCAGCGCGGTTTCGGCGGGCACAATCAGGGGATCGAGAGAAACGGCTTTGTGCAGAATGGCGGCCAGCTTCATTTCGCGAATCAGGTCATAGTCGTTGTTGCTCGGCCCGCCATCGCAGCCCAGCGCGACGTTGACGCCGCTGGCCAGCATCTGCGGCACTTTACATACACCGGAAGCCAGCTTGCTATTTGAGGATGGATTATGCGAAACACTGGTACCCGTGGCTGCCAGCATGGCGATGTCCTGGTCGTTGAGCCAGACCATGTGTACCAGCACACTTTTAGGTCCAAGCAGACCGACGCTCTCGGCAAAATAGACGGGCGAGAGACCATATTTTTCTTGCAAAAAGATTTTATCCGCCTCTACTTCGGCCAGATGCATGGTAATTCCCATCTTCCTCTGGTGCGCGTAATCGCTCATTTCGCGGTACAGTTCGGGGGAGACACCTCCGGGAGTACGGGGACCGAACCAGACATGAATACGCTCATCTGCGGCGCCCTGCCATTTGCTGTGAGCTTCCAGAACGCCAAAGAGGCTGCTTTCGCGACTTTCGACCATGCCGGGATGCATGGCACTGGCGTCCTGGGTGGCATAGGTGGGGGTGTCCATGACAATGCCCGCCAGGCAGGCCCGAATACCGCTCTCTTCTACTGCTCGGGCGATACCATCAAAGCCGTAGCGCTGAGCCAGCATGGATTCGAGGAAGGTGGTGGTGCCGGATTTGAGCATCTCTGCAATGCACAGGCGCGCACTGACATAGCCATCGTCCTGAGTGAAGTTTCCCTGCAATACCCAGACACGTTCACACAACCACTGTATCAATGCCATGTCGTCCGCGCAGCCGCGAATCAAGGCCTGCGCGACATGCACATGTGTGTCAACCAGTCCGGGGATAACCAGCTTGCCCGCCAGGTCGATCACGTCTTCCCGCTCGTGGTACTGGCGCAACAGTTCGTCGCTTTTGCCGAGCGCTTTGATGCGCTTTCCCTCGACGAGCAGAGCGCCATTGGTAATGATTTCGCGCGCGGGATTCATGGTGATAATGTTCGCGTTTGTATACAGCATATCAGCTACCTTCCTATGCCTGCCCTGAGCAGCGATATCTTTTCCTTCTGCGCCCACTATACCATGAATTGATGATCTCCTCAATCTACTCAACCCGACTCTCCGCCAGATGAGCGCGGCACAGGATCGGCGCTATTCTGTGCTTTTCGCCAGGAAGCGCGCTGGCTCGCGCTCGAACTGGCGCTTGCAGGCAGGACAGCAGAAGTAGTAGGTCTTGGCGGCATGAACGCCTGTGTGGCGTGCGCCCGCGATTTCGACAATCATGCCACAAACGGGATCGACAGCGGTACTTTCAGTAGTCGGCTCCGGGACTGCTATGAGCGCCTCTTCTGACGTAGAGGTGCTGACACTGGACGAGCGGCGGCGCTCCTGGATCAGTTCGGCAAGGATGCTGGCTGCGATTTCGGCGGGGGTACGCGCGCCGATGTCGAGGCCGCTGGGCGCGCGGAGGCGCGCGATCTGCATTTCGGTCAAACCGGCCTCGCGCAAATAGGCCCGACAGGCTGCGGCCCGGCGACTGCTGCTGACCAGACCAATGTAGGCGGCTGAACTACCCAGGACTTGTTCGAGAATGTTTTCGTCGTATTGTCCATGGGTAGCGATGACAATTGAGGTGCGCTCATCAATAGTGGCCGCACTCACCCTGGTGTCATCGAGCTGAGTCACGGCAAAATCGAGTACAGGGGCAAGCTGCTGGAGCGCGACGATGATGGGCGAATCGCCGATCAGCAAAAGCTGCGGCTTCGGCAAATGTGGTTCCATATAAATGTCCAGCGCACCTCCACTGGCGCAGGTCATGGGGAAAGAGCGCACGCTGGCATTCTCATTTGGAGAACTCTGCCTGGATGTTCCCAGGCGTAACAGCAAGGCCTCGCCGCCTTCGCGCAAGAGACGCCGGGCTTCTCGCACGACAACGGGCTGAGTGCAACTTCCGCCAACCCAGCCGCGCAACTGGCCATCTTCCTGAATAATGGCCTGTGCCCCCGGTTTGGCCGAGGTGGGCCGCTCACACCAGACCACAGTAGCCAGCACATAGGGCGTGCCCGCCTGTGTCAGATGATAAGCTGCCTCAAGCAGAGAATCAGACATGGTTTCCTCCTCGCTTCACGTATTGCGCATATGCCGTCATAGAGCAGCATATACGCAATACAGGACAAACCATTAATCAGTCGCGAGACCCTTTTCTTTCAGGATGCTCCATACTTTCCAGGGTGAGAGCGGCATGTCGATATGCCGCACGCCGGTATGGGCCAGGGCGTCCACAACGGCGTTGACGATGGCCTGCGGCGCGCCTACAGTGGGGGATTCACCGACGCCTTTGGCTCCGATGGGATGATGCGGTGAAGGCGTAACGGTGCGATCAGTCTCCCAGTGAGGCGTCTCCATGGAGGTGGGAATCAGGTAATCCTGGAAACTGCCGCTGAGCAGGTTGCCATGCTCGTCATAGGCCAGTTCTTCATACATAGCCGGGGCCAGTCCTTGTGTGAGGCCGCCATGAATCTGCCCTTCAACTACCATGGGGTTGATGACGGTGCCACAGTCATCAACGGCCATGAAGCGGCGGATATGAACCTGGCCGGTGCCACGATCAATATCAACGACGCAGATGTAGCTGCCAAAGGGATAGGTCAGATTCGGCGGATCATAATAGTTCACGGCCTCCAGCCCGGGTTCCAGATACGGCGGACAGTTGGTATAGGCGGCGAAGGCCAGTTCTTGAATGGTCTTGCCCTTGCCGGGTGCGCCTTTGACGAAGAAGCGCCCGGGCTCCCATTCCAGATCCTCTTCGCCGACTTCCAGCAGATACGCCGCGATCTTCCTGGCTTTGTCGCGCACTTTACGCGCGGCGAGGGCGGTGGCGGCTCCGCTGACCGGCGTACTGCGACTGGCATATGTCCCCAGACCGTAGGGCGCGGTATCAGTGTCGCCGTGTTCGATGTCGATATCGTCGGGCGACATACCCAGTTCGGCGGCGATGATCTGCGCAAAGGTCGTTTCGTGTCCCTGGCCCTGCGTCTGCACACCGATACGGGCCAGCGCTTTGCCGGTCGGATGTACGCGAATTTCGCAGCTATCGAACATCTGAATACCCGCGATGTCGAAGTGCTTGCCGGGTCCGGCACCGACAATTTCGGTGAACGACGAGATGCCAATCCCCATCAGTTCACCACGCGCGCGCTTCTCAGCCTGCTCGCGCCGCAGTTCCTCGTAGCCGATATTCTTCATGGCCAGCTTGAGCGCGGCCTCGTAGTCGCCACTGTCATACGTCCAATCGAGCGCGGAACGATAGGGAAAGGCAGCAGGCTTGATGAAGTTTTGCAAACGCAGTTGTGCTGGATCTCTGCCCAGTTCGTGCGCCAGCGTGTCCATAGCTCGCTCGATCAGGTACGAGGCTTCAGTGACACGGAAGGAACAGCGATAGGCGATACCGCCCGGCGCTTTATTGGTGTGAACAGCGTCAACCTCGACGAAGGCTTTTTTGAAGTCATAAGAGCCTGTGCAGATGTGAAAGAGACCCGCCGGAAATTTGGTCGGCTGGGCCGCCGCGTCAAAGGCGCCGTGATCGGCCAGAGTGTTGACGCGCAAGGCCTGAACGTTGCCGTCTTTGTCGGCGGCAATCTCAGCCTTGATGTGATAATCGCGACCGAAGCCGGTACTGCTCAAGTTCTCGGTGCGATCTTCGATCCATTTGACGGGACGGCCTGTCTTGAGTGAGGCGACAACCGCGCAAACATAACCGGGATAGATGGGAACTTTGTTGCCAAAGCCGCCGCCTACGTCTGGTGAGATGATGCGAATGCGATGCTCAGGCAGCCCGGCCACGATGGCAAAGAGGGTCCGGTGCGCGTGCGGCGCCTGCGAGGTCAACCAGACCGTCAGTTTGCCAGTCGCGGCCTTATAGTCAGCCACGCAGCCACAGGTTTCTATAGGTGCGGGATGAATACGCGGGACATAGACATCCTGGCGAATGACGATACCGTTGGCCTCGGCCTCAGCAAAGGCGGCATCAGTGCCGGCGCGATCCCCGGTTTCCCAGTGATAAATCTGGTTGGTCGGCTGGCGATCTTTTTTATCAGGACGCAGGAGCGGCGCATCTGGCTCAAGAGCTTTTTTAGGATCGACCAGTACTGGCAGCGGTTCGTACTCGACATCGACGGCGGCTGCGCCATCGGCGGCTGCGTAGCGGCTGGTGGCGACGACAAAGGCGACCTCCTGCATCTGAAAATGCACGCGATCCAGGGCCAGCACGGCTTCGGTATCAGCGGAGAGGGTGGGCATCCAGGCCAGTCCCGCCGCGTCGAGGTCTTTGCCGGTAATCACAGCCAGCACGCCCGGCACTTCCAGCGCCCGGCTGATGTCAACGTTTGTGATCAGCGCGTGAGCATAAGGACTGCGCACAATATCGCCGTAGAGCATCCCCGGCAACTGCACATCATCCACATAGTTGCCCTGTCCGCGAATGAAGCGCGCGTCCTCCTTGCGCTTATACGCCTCTCCCAGACCATGAACGTGTTTCGCATCTGTAGCCATTATGCTTCTCCTTCACCCACTGGCATGGCCTGCTGCTCGCGCATTTTCTCGGCGGCATACTGAATGGCCCTGACGATATTGACATAGCCTGTACAACGGCAGAGGTTGCCGGAGATCCCAATGCGGATCTCCTCCTCGCTCGGATTGGGATTGCTCTGGAGCAGCGAGATGGCGGTCATCATCATACCCGGCGTGCAGTAACCGCATTGCAGGGCATGCTTTTCATGAAATCCTTCCTGAATGGGATGAAGCTGCCCACCCTGTTCCAGACCCTCAACGGTGTTCAGAGTGCGCCCATCGGCCTGCACAGCGAACATAGTACAGGACTTGGTAGCCCTGCCATCGACGAGAACGGTACAGGCGCCACAGGAGCTTGTATCGCAACCAATATGGGTACCCGTCAGGCGCAGACCATCGCGCAGCCAGTGAACCAGTAGCGTGCGCGAGTCAACCGTATCTGCGTATGAGGTGCCGTTGATGGTGACGTGAATGGTGTGTTTGCTCATTTGCTATGCTCCTCCTCTGGCACGGGCATGGACTGTGTGCAGAGCGCGCGAGGTCAGCGTGTGAACCATGGCGCGCTTGTATGCGGCTGGTCCGCGTGTATCACTGTTTGGCTGCGCAGCGGCAGCGGCCAGATCGGCGGCCCGGAGAATCATCTGATCATCAAGGGAACAGCCCAGCAGCGCCTGCTCGGCCTCGCGCGCCTTGATGGGGGCTGGTCCTACATTGGTCAGACCGATACCGGCATACGTCACCAGTCCGCTGGCGTCCAGGCTAATATAGGCCGCCACACCTGCGATGGCATAATCGCCAACCTTGCGCTCCAGTTTCAAGTACGCGCCGCCGCTCTGCTCTGTGGGAGCAGGCACGCGGATCTCGGTGAGAATTTCACCGGCTTGCAGAGTCGTTTCAAAGGTGGCATCAGTAAAAAACTCGTCAGCCGGAATCACGCGCTCGCCAGCCGGTCCCTGCACCACAAAGCGAGCACCCAGCGCCAGCATAGTAGCGGGATGATCGTTGGCGGGATCAGCGTGGGCGAGATTGCCGCCCACCGTAGCCCAGTTGCGCACCACCGGATCAGCGATGTTCTTCGCGGTTTCATAGAGGATGGGATAACGCTGGCGGATGAGCGGCGAGCGGTCCAGTTCAACCTCGCGGGTCAGCGCGCCAATGTGCAGCACGCCATCTGTCTCCTGTACATACTCCAGCCCGGGAATGCGATTGATGTCGATCAGCACCGCAGGCGCGGCCAGGCGATAGCGCAGTAGCGGAATCAGACTATGCCCGCCAGCCAGAATCTTGGCCTCATCGCCATAGCGAGCAAGCAAAGCCACCGCCTCCTGCACGCTTCCCGCCGTCATATACTCAAAAGAACCAGGAATCAAGGTATCACCTCCAGTCTTCATTGACACACGAATACTTCTTCCGCGCTTTCCTTCGATAGATGCCAGACCACCGGGGAGAACAAAGCGACCCTCCTCTCCATAGCTTTATTGACAAGTATAGGCGAAACAGGAGTCAGATACTCACCTCCGTTCGTAGGTTCGCCTTCCCCCCAAACGGAGGTAACATCCACTACCGTCACCCCCCTATCTCCCGGCGTGCCCGCCAAATGCCCACAAACCCCTATCCCGGCCCGCTTGTTAATATCTACCAGAGACAACTTATATTGAAACAGCTCAACAAGAGCATACTGCCGCACTTTTTGAACAGAAAGCTCTGCTGACTGAAATGCTGGTAGACTGTCAAACTCCATGCGAAACGTGCGCCGCCTGCGGCGGCGCGGGAAGAGGGAAAGACGGGGACACCCCGTGCCCCGGCAAAGGGCTGCCGCCCTCTGCACTCCTGCGTGGCTGGCCTTGCGTTTAACCCTTGACCAACTACTCGTAGACCGTC
>DASZXF010000035.1:0-1588 GCA_035546055.1 Ktedonobacteraceae bacterium | reverse complement strand
GCGCTACTTCTTGCGCGCCGAAAGCGTCAGGCCTTCCAGGAAGTATTTCTGCAAGCCCAGGAACAGCGCCAGCGTCGGCGCGGACGCCACCAGCGCACCCGCCAGCACCACCGTATAGCTGATGCCGCTATAAACCCCCATCAGACCGGTCAGGCTCGGCATCACTGGTCGAACCGAGTCTGAGACTCCCAGCACCAGGCCAAAGAGCAGGTCATTCCAGATCCAGGTAAATTGCAGCAGAAAGACCACCAGCAGCGCGGCCAGTGAAAGCGGCAGATACATCCTGAAGAAGATGCCGATTTCGCTGCACCCATCCAGGCGCGCCGCCTCCACAATCTCCTCGGGAATCGTGCTGAAAAAGCCGCGCATGACCAGCGTGCTGAACGGAACACTGATGGCCGTGTAGAAGATAATCATGCCCAGCTGCGTATCGTAGAGGCCGAGCGCGTTGTACATCTGGTAAAGCGGCACAATATAGCACTGGAGCGGGAACATCGTGCCACTGAAGATCACCAGAAACCAGAGAAAGGCGCCGCGCACCTTCAGGACCACCAGGCCGTAGCTCGCCAGCGAGGCAAAGAGCACCGCCAGGGCCGCGCCCACCACGCCATAGATCAGGCTGTTCGTAAAGCCCATGCCCAGGCTGGCGCTGTTCCAGGCGCTGGCAATATTCTGGAAAAAGTTAAATTCATGGGGCAGGAACCAGAACGGGTTGCCGGCAAAGTCCGCCGCCGACTTCATGGCGATGGTCACTGTCAACCAGAGCGGAAAGAGCCAGAGCAGCGCCAGGATGATCGCCACCACGTAGAGCACAAGCCGGCTGATCTTCAACGAAGAACGAGGCCGGGCCTGCGCTCTGGAGAGAGTTGTATCCATCAATGCCCCCTTACACGCTTTTACGCAACTGGAAGAACGAAGCGATCAGCACGATCAGCATCAGGATGACCGCGATGGCCGAGCCATAGCCGACATGGAAGAGAGCAAAGGTCTCCTTGTACATCCAGGTCGCCAGGGTCGAAGACGAATCATAAGGACCACCCTGCGTCATCACCCAGATCAGATTAAAGGTTTGCAGACTGTTGACCAGGGTGATCGAAAGAATAATCATCGTCACCGGGCGCAGCAGCGGGAAAGTCACATAGAGAAACAGCTTCAGGCCATTCGCCCCCTCCAGGCGCGCGGACTCCAGGGCGCTGCGGTCCAGGCCATTGAGTCCCACCAGAAAGAGCAGCATATTCGTGCCCATGCCCTGCCAGGTCGCCACAATAATCATGGCATAGGTATTCATCGGCACCGCATTCAGAAAGCTATACCCCGCGAGCTGCTTCAGTCCCAGCGCGGTCAGCATGGTCGGCAGACCGCCGTTAGAAAGCAAAAGCGACCAGATCACACCCGTAGAGGTCAGACCAATCGCATACGGCAGGTAAAAGACATTTTTAAAAATGGTCTGCCCGCGCAAATTCTGCAACAACACCGCCGCCCCCAGTCCAATGCCCACCGGCAGCAACACCATGCCAATCACCCAGATAAAGGTATTGAGCAGACTCGTGCCAAAAACCGGATCGTGGAACAGGTTTACATAATTCTT
>DASZXF010000034.1:0-1861 GCA_035546055.1 Ktedonobacteraceae bacterium | reverse complement strand
CCCATTGTTATTCCCCATTTATCGCTTATACTCAAATAGAGATGTGTAGATAAAATCTATTGCGATAGCAAGGGATTGGTTTCTCTTGCCATCATGAGAGAAGGGGGTTATTTTATGCAAATCCTGATGGCTTCCGATGCTTCGCATTTGTTGCTGGAAAATCGCTATCTCTCGATTCAGGAAGCGGCGCGGCGCCTGGGCGTTTCCCCGCGCAGCGTGTATGGGTATCTGGAAAGCAGCAAGTTGCCGGCCACGCAGGTTGAGGGGATCTTGATGATCGAGGAAGAGGCGCTCCAGCGCTTTCGCCGGCGAGCGCCGGGGCGCCTGCGTGTCAAGCCGCCACGCTGGCGCAAGACACCGGTGATGAATCAACTGATGCACACGCGCATCACGGCACGCCTGCGGCCAGGCGGCAGAGCACTGCTGGCCAGGAAGCTGGATGAGATGCAGGCGGAACGCACGCATTGTTTTCCTGGCACGTCAGCTCGCTACATTAGCCAGAACCAGGCTGATGATGAGGTGGAGATCACCCTGCTCTGGCGCGGAGTGGCGATGCCGACAGATGAGGAACGCGCCGCCGCCCTGGCAGCTCTGTGGACGGAACTGGCGGAGATAGTGGATTGGGAGACGGCGCAGGTCAGAGAGGGGCAAGTCTTGCTCCACGCGTAGATTGTTTGGGACTCTTCCTTGTTGATCGTTGTTGCAGATTCGTCAGCTACTTGCGCGCGGCTGCACGTAAGTAGCCAGAAAGGAGTTCTTATTATGGCTGATCGTCTGATGACCTCTGCGCTTTTGGAGCGCGTACAGGAGCGGGAAGACGCACCCTTTGGGGCGTTATTCTTGCAGGTGACATGTACACAGGATATGCAGTTCCCGCTGGATGGCAAAAACTCGACCTCCAGCAATGAGGAGACCAGCCTGGATGGGAAATCAAAGCTTGATCCGGTGTATGATGATGACAATGATGAGGATCGGGAGGAGCAAGAACTGCTCTGCTCGCTGATCGGAGCATCCCCTCTGGCGGGACTGCTTTCATGAGGCACGTGCTGATCCTCTCGCGGGCGAGCGATGGGCATGTTGAACGGATGGAGCAGGAGTTGGAGCGCCTGGGTGCGTCCTGGGTGCTGGTTGATCCTGGCGCCTTTCCAGCGCAGGCAAATCTGTTTGCCCGGATGGAGCAGGAACCATCGATGTGCCTTACCCTGCCGGGTGGGCGTCTGCTCCATCTGGAGGAGATTGGCGCGGTCTGGTATCGGCGCCCGTCACCGATCAAGGCAGAGGCATCTCTGCCAGACTTGCAGCGGCTCTTTATCGAGCGCGAGACACGGGCCGGTCTGTGGGGACTGCTACGGGCGATTGATGGATTGTGGGTCAACCACCCTGGCGCGAACAGCGAGGCCGCCTGGAAGCCGCAACAACTGGCCCTGGCCATGCGCCTGGGGTTGGCCATTCCGCGCACGCTCATCACCAATGAGCCGGATGCCCTCCGGCGCTTTTACCAGGAATGCCAGGGGCAGGTGGTTTACAAACTGCTGGGCTTTCCTGGCTATGAGGTCGAGGATGGCGCGATTGCCTCGCTGTATACCAGCCGCGTGCCGGAGTCGCTGTTGCAGGAAGCCCATCGGATTGCGGGAACGGCGCATCTGTTTCAGGCCTTTCAGGAGAAGATCTGTGATGTGCGGGTGATCATCATCGGACAGCAGGTCTTTGCCGTCGAGATTCATCCGTTGTCGGAGGAGACACGGCTGGATTTTCGCCGGGACTATGGCGCGTTGCGCTATGCGGTGCATACGTTGCCAGCGGCGCTTGAAAAGGCGTTGCTGGCCATGACGCGGGCGTATGGGTTGCAGTATGCCGCCAT
>DASZXF010000033.1:0-4024 GCA_035546055.1 Ktedonobacteraceae bacterium | reverse complement strand
TCGGGGTTGGCGTTGGGGTGGCGATGCTGCCACTTATGACCTCAATGCCGCTGACCTTGGCGTTGTCTTTGACCGTCGTGAACTGGATAACGATCTGGCCACTGCTATTTGCTGTCGCGTTATACTGTTCGACCACGGCCTTGTTCTCCGCTCCAGCGGTGGCGTAGATGTCAAAGTTGGTGAGCACCTGCTGACCATTGATCGAGACATTGAAGCTTCGCTGCCCGCTGCTGCTCCAGTAGATCTCCGCGAAGTGCAGGCGCACCGTGTACGCTCTCCCGGGCGTCAGACCCGACAGGTTGTAGGAAAAGTCCCCATAGCGCTCGGTCTGATAGACCGCCTGGGGAGCCGGATTGCTCACCCCGCTGGTGTCGATGCTGCTGCTCGTCGAGTTGGTGCTGCCGCCGCTATAGTACCCATCCGCCTGGAAGGTACCCGTGGCTGAGCCTCCGGCATTGATGGCATATCCGGCAGGATTCTGCGTAGGCGTGGGGGTAGGCGTGGAGTTGGAAACCGCATTCAGCCCCATGAACTGAATCGCATACGCCGCCATGCCATTCTGAGGCAGGACATGCCCGGCCCCCTGAACGCTGATGCCTTCAACCGGCGCCTGGACCCCTGTACCGCCGTAGCGAGTGCGGGTCCAGCTTGACTGTGGACTATCGGTCATAGATGGGGTTTGGCTGACGCCCAGCACGTTGGTCCACTGTTTGATCTCCTCCCCGAAATTGGGGTAGTAGAGCGTGGTGTCGGCGGTGCCGTGCCAGACCTGCATGCGCGGGCGCGCACCCGTGTAACCGGGGTCGGCATCGTTGCGCACCAGGTCACCCCACTGCTGCGGGGTCATGCTGACCTGGCCGTTGGCGCAGGCGCTATTCCATGTCGATCCGCTGCTCGCGGAGGCCGCGCCGGTAGCGAAGCAGTGATACGGGACGCCCATGAAGGCTGATCCCGCCTTAAAGACATCGGGGTACTCGGCCAGCATAACGTCGGTCATCATGGCGCCGGAAGAGGCTCCGGTGACATAGACGTTGTTCGGATCGCCATTATTGTGCTGCTCGACATAGCTGAGCATCGACATCAGACCCGTATTGTCGCTGCCCCCGTTGCGGACCAGACCCTGATTCGAGTATACATCCCAGCACTGCCCGCTCCGGGTCACTGAGGGATAGATAACGATAAAGCCGTACTGGTCCGCCTGGTTGGCGAATTCAGTACCCGAAAAGAAAGCCGGCCCCGAGCCCGTACAGTAATGCAGGGCTAAGAGAATCGCCGGGTGCGGCTTGACGCTCGGCGGAACGTACAGCCACATCTGCAAACCTGTGGGGTTATTGCCAAAATTGCTCACCTGGACCAGCGAACCCGAAGCCGCCCTGGCAGTCGGTGTACGCCCTGGCGCCGCCCAGAAAGTGACGATCACCAATCCCAGGACTAAGAGACTTGCCACAAAGTAATGAACGAAACGCGGAGAACGGTGCATGTGCATGATAAGCTCCTTTCTCATCCCTAAAGAAAGGTACTATCCTAAGAAGGATGTACAGGAGAACTGTTATGCTGTCGTTTCGGCGTCAGTATACATCCCTCAAACCAACGCCAGCCTGTTCGACAGCAAGAATGCGCGAGAAAAGTTCCGTCTTTTCGCTTCCCCGGACTGACCGTTTGCCACTCTTTGTCCGCCAGGTTCGGCGTTCCATGTTAGCGCGTGCATAACACTGATAATTATATACCCCACTATTTGACGTTTTGTCAAGGTTTTTCACGTAAATTTTGTGAGAGCGCTTGCATAGATAGCGCCAATGGCAAGAAGCACGCAAACCGCTGCCGCGCTTCCCCCAAAATCTTCCCCCACATTCTCGCGTCGAGTCTTTCCCTCTTCCGGTGACGTTCTCAACGAGATCGAATGGTTGATACAATTGGAAACGTCCTGGTGGTCAGCACCCGTCTCCGAGGGTACGCTGAAGCGGCCTCTGGAGATGGGTGCTGCCGAAGCGCCGGGGGCGCCGGGCAGGTGGAAAAAGTATCCTGTTTGCGGGACAAACATCAGGGATGATTGCCTACCTGCTATTGTGAGCTAATGAAAGAACAGTTCGCGTTTCTCCAGCCAGTAGCCTGCGATGAGAGAGATGAGGACGGCATAGACAGCAAGGAGGAGCAGGGCGAGCAGGCTGAAGAGATTGAAGGAGCCGGTCAGACCCAGGGTGTAGCAGGTCTGGAGCGGCCAGAGCGGCAGGCGGGTGACGCTGAGGATGTTGTCCAGCCAGTCCGGGATATCGAGCACCGGCTTGAAGGAAAAGAGCACGATGACGATCCACAGGAGGAAGAGAATGCGCTGACCACGCGTGGCGATGGGCGCGCAGAGGCCGACGGTCAGTTGCGCGATGAGCATGGTGGCGGGCAGAATGCCGACCAGCCCCCAGAGGAGGGTGAGCGGGCTGGCATCGGTCAGGCGGCCAAAGCCGAGAACCAGCAGGAGGAAGAAGAGGTACAGCGGGAGGCGCAACGCCGCCGCCGCCAGCATCAGACCCCGGCTGTAGGCCGCGCGCGAGGTCAGGCGGGCCAGCAGGAGATAGGTGCGGGCGCTGACGGCCTGGCGTACCATGATGGCCGGTCCCAGGATGGCGAGCGCGCCCAGGCAAAAGATGGTGGTGCCATTGAAGTAGGTGGTGCTTTCCTTGAAGGGGAAGTAGAGTATGGCGAAAAGAACCACGACCAGGACAAATTCGCTCCACATCCAGCCGCTACGCAGATAACTGACCAGGGTCAGCCGCGCCACGGTCAGACCCGGAGCGCGTAAGAGACGGGTGAGAACCGGCTGCTCGTGTGTGTTCACTGTCTGTAACATTGCTTGTTCCTTTGATGAGATCAGGATAATAGCTGCTCGGCGTAGGCATGATTCAGCATCAGGCGGGCGATTGTTCCAGTCCGGTCGATGAGGTCGGTGCGCTGGTAGCCGCCGCCGCTCTGGTGACCTGGATATAGACCTCCTCCAGGGTGCGTGTTTGCGGATTGAGGGCTTGCAAGGGAATTTCGGCCTGCACCAGTCTGGCCAGGACGACCTGCTGAGCGCTGGCCGGGATTCTCAGCAGATTGCGCTCCATGCTCAACACGTGCTCGTCGAGTTGCAGGCGGGCGACAACCTCGCTGGCGGTCAACTTCTCACTGAGGAGTATTTCGACGGTGTTAGGGGTGTTGAGCAGATCTTTGACGGCGCCGGACTGAATCAGACGACCTTTTTGGAGAATGCCGACGCTATCGCACAGCGTCTCGATTTCAGTCAGGTAGTGCGAACAGATCAGCAGCGTTTTGCCGCGCAGACGCAGTTCATTCATAATCTGGCGCACCTCCCACTGGCTGTAGGGGTCCAGCCCGGCGGTCGGCTCATCCAGAATAAAAAACTCCGGCTCGGTCAGCAGGGCTTGCGCGATACAGAGGCGCTGGAGCATACCTTTCGAGTAGCCGCTCAGTTTTTTGTCTGCCGCCGGACTCAGGCCGACCAGTTCCAGCACCTCGCCGAGGCGCCGCCGCTTTTGTTCACCCCAGTAGCCGGCCAGCTCAGCCATGTAGCCGAGGTAGGTACGAGCGGTAAAGCGCAGTTCGACGTAAGGACGTTCGTGCAGATAGCCGATGCGCGGGTGAGCCAGGCTGACCTTGCGCTCGCCCAGCACGCTCAGTTCGCCGCCGCTGGGCAGAATAAAGCCCATGATCAGGCGTACCAGGGTTGATTTACCCGCGCCATTCTCGCCCAGCAGCCCGAAGCTGGTTCCACGTTCGATGCGCAGGTTCAGATCTTTCAAGGCAACAGTGCCGCCCTCATACACTTTCGTAAGTTGCGTGCAACTCACCACCGAGGCGTCCGGGAGATCCCCATGTGACGATACCATCTTTTGTTCCTTCTCCGTCATGTCGCTAGAGAACCAATCGAGAGCATCTGGAAGGTTTTGCATGCTCATCCGTTTATAATAACAGATAAATTCGCCAGATAATCTCTTTCAATCGTAAAAGGACGCGCCACTTTTTTTGCCAG
>DASZXF010000032.1:0-1880 GCA_035546055.1 Ktedonobacteraceae bacterium | reverse complement strand
ATCTCGAAACCAGCGTAACGCGGTCCGATAGCTAATCCCTTGTTGTTTGGCGTATTGACTTAACTTCATACCTAAACGATAGCATAGGTACATCCATTTGTCAATGTTTGACATCATTTCTTAGAAACGTTTGCTACACCTTATGAAAGCCTGAGAACCTGGCCTGCTGTAACAGGAAGCTTCCTCAATTAGCCGCTGGTGCTCAGGGTCACAGCGAGTACCTCCACGTTGGTATTGTTGGGCAAGGTGAGACTTTGCAGCGTTCTGCTGCTGTCAAGTACGATTGTATAATCAAAAAGATGGATATTGCCGTACTGGGTGGAAGACGGTCCCCAGCGGGTATCCTGCGCCACCGCAAAGCGCTCGTTCGCCTGGGGTGACGAGGCGAACCAGTCGGAAAGAGAAAGATACTGCGTGGCAGTTGAGCCGTCGCTATACGTGACGCGAAAAGGCTGATTCGTCTGATTGCCGTTGACGGCCAGCGCCAGGATGTGCAATTCCTGGTACGAGCCTCCAGGTAAGCTGACACTCACGCCAGATCCGCCGCGCCAGACATTCAAAGCCCCGGAAGAAGCTGGCCCGATCTGGTACCGATGGTAGTTCGAGAAGATCGAGGTACCCAGCGTAGATTTGAGCGCGTCACCTTCACCATCCAGGTTCGCATCGCCAGCATATGTCCCGATGCCTCGCAGGTTATACGGGAGGTTGACCTGTGTATCGTGGATGGTCGGTTGCACGTAGACGCCGCGCTCGGTCAGACGTGGTGCGCTGGCGCTGTCATACCAGTAGACGCGAAACTCGTAGTGATGGCCGCTGATGGCGTTGAAGCTGAGCGGGAACAACTGGTAAAGCGTATCCGGGAAGTTGTTGCGCAAAATGTTTTGTTCTGCCACCACCTGGCCCGTGTCGTTATCACGCACATCGATAGTGGCCACGGTTGACGAATCCAGGTTGAAATTGTCCACTTTGAGTTCAAAGTAGGCGGTATAATTGCCTGAACCCAGTTCTACAGTATAGGGTCCCCAGCTCAGGAAATCCGAGTGCGTGTCTCGTATGGGATCGACTTCCCAGGCGTTGAGACCGTCAAGACGCCCGATACTGTGATTGAGATTCGTGGCAACCCAGTTGAAGGCGCCGCCATCCACAACGATGTCCGCAGCGGTGAGTGTTGGCGCCCCGGGGACATTGTTCCAGTACACGCGGAACTCGACAAAATCGCCGGGGGTCGTATTGGTATAGGTCAGGGTGAAGTCCTGCGCCGCATTGGCGGCGGTAAAGGCATTCCAGGGAATCGCCCGGCTGGCCAGCGTATTTCCATTGTTCGTTTCGCGCACATCCAGCGTCACCAGATTGGCCGTCGAGGAACTGGTGGCGTTCACACCGAGACGGAAATGCACGGTGTGCGTGCCGAGAGGTAGATAGGAAATGTACGGGCCGTATACCATGTGATTCGCTGTGGTGCAGGTGCTGGCGCTACATGCCCATCCCTGTGTACCTGCGGGAGCACCAATCGCATGTCCAAAGGCGGGATCTTGCGTCCCGCGCGCGAAAGCGGCTCCCTGTGTCCACGGCTCAGCCAGCGCGCTCATGGCCATCATGGCGGAACTTTGCCTGGCCGGCGTTGCCGTATCAAAGGGACCAGTCCAGAGCAGACCAAGCTGATGACTGCTGTTCTCATCGTTGGCCCAGATGGCATTGGCATTGGCAGCCAGGAACGTAGCATACGACGATTTATGGTCCTCATCATAGAGATAGGCCAGGTTGAGCATGAAAATCCCCTTGAACTGTTCCTGATCGCCATCACAACTGGAGGGTTCACAGGGTTCGCGCAGGATGCCAGACGCATAGACCAGCGTGCTGATCGTCGCGCTGGCGATAGC
>DASZXF010000031.1:0-4883 GCA_035546055.1 Ktedonobacteraceae bacterium | reverse complement strand
CTGGACGTAATCAATGTGCGTGGTATCAATGGTGATCACGCGGCCAGGATACTGGCGGAAGAAGGTGTCATAGGCATGACAGACGCGCACGATATAGGACAGATCGATCTGTTCCAGGTAGCTCTCCTGGCGTTTCCGCAGGCGGTGCAGAATGGTCTGCTCGTCGGCGCGCAAATACACCACCAGATCAGGTTCGGGGATGCGCAGATCACGATACAGGTGCGCGAGCGTTGTCTGCATGTCCGGGGAGAGCACCATCGACGCAAAGACCTTGCTTTTGAAGGGGTGAAAATCGCAGACCACCGCTGATGGCTCTTCCGCCTGGGCGGCGACCTGCGTCAGGCTCGTGTCAGGGCGCCCCTCGTGCTCCAGGGAGGATGGTCGGCGTGCTGGCCGTCTGGCCAGTTCCAGCGCGGTGCGAAACAGCCGTTCCTGGAGCAGCAGGAACGTAAATTGGACGTGTGGGGCGTACTGCTTTTGCGCGCGATAGAAATCGCGCAGGAACGGATTGGCCGTGACCTCCTCGAACACCGGCGTACACGGCGTGCGTTCCGCCACCCGACGGACCAGCGTGGATTTGCCCACGCCCAGGCACCCTTCGACTGAGATAATCATTCGCTTCTCCACTCTCGTGTGATGACCTCAGCGAGCGCCTCCTTGCGCTCCTGGGGCAAAAACGCGGCGTTCAGACTATTGACCAGCGTCTGGCGAAGATCCGCCAGAGACAGGCCACAATGGTGTGTGGCTTTGCCATATTCCCGTGAGAGATCAGTGGCAAAGAGGCCGGGGTCATCGCTATTGAGTCCCAGATTGACGCCGGCGCGCCAGAGATCGCGCAGCGGATGGCTGGAATAACTGGGGACGCGCGCTAACCGCACATTGCTGGTCAGGCACACCTCCAGATGCACCTGCTGGTCCACCAGCGCGGCCACCAGGGCGTGATCATGCACGGCCCGGATTCCATGTCCAATGCGCGTGACGCCCAGCGAGCGCAGACAGTGCCAGATGTCGTCACTGGTTCCGTATTCTCCCGCGTGGGCAGTCGTGCCAAGCCCATGCTCCTGGGCCTGGCGAAAGAGCGTCTGGTAGTCGGCAGGCGAAAAGCCCTCTTCCTGGCCGACCAGACCGATGCCCACAATGCGCCAGTCGGCGGGAGCGGCATACACCTGTTGAGCGATCCAGGCGCCGGCTTCGGTACCATGATCGCGCTGCATATCGATGAGAAAACGGACCCGATCAGCGATGCCCTGTCGTTCCAGCGCTTCGTTCATCACCTCCATCACATCGGCAAAACGAAGCGGTTGGGTGGCCCGGTTCAAATAGAGAAAGGGCGTCCAGGCGATTTCGGCATAGAGAATGGTGTTGTGTCGGAGGTAATCGGCGACATCGGCGATCAGCAACGCGAAATCCTGGGCATGGACAAGCGATTGGCAGATCCGATAGTACGTGTAGACAAACTCATCGAAGGTGCCAAAGGTGTGCGTCTCCCCTTCCTGAAGATGCGCTGGCAGCGCCACCCGATTCTGCTGACATAACTGGCGCAAGGTCGCGGGGCGCATCATGCCTTCCAGATGCAGGTGCAATTCGACTTTGGGCCGTGACCGCAGCTCGTGCAGCATGTCTTCCTGCATGGGACTCTCCTCCTCGCTCTGGACCAGATGGGTGAAAAGGTCAACCGGGGGCGCGGTGCGCTGGCTGGGATAGCGTGTGAGCCACGCGCGCAACGGTTCGTGGGTCTTTTTCGAGACCGCCCCGCTCTCCCGCAGATAATAGCGCCAGGCGGCAACGGCTCCATGACCAGCATAATCGATATTGATGCGCGGGCCAAAGACCATGTGCTCGATCAGAACCTGTTCCCCCCTGTCTTCCAGGTACAGATCCTCACCGCAGAGATCCAGGCCGTGACATCGTTGATCAATCTGCATCGCCAGGCAGAGCCGGGAGGGACCCGCACACAATCGTTGCGAGGTCTTTTTGTCCTCATGAGCGCAAAAAGACTCCGGGCCGTCTGTTGGCTCCACGGCCCGAATCAGGACGGCACCGGGGATCTGGGGCGGTTCAGTGATGATTCCAAGACATTCGTAGATCCCGTAAATCTGGTAAACATAGGCAAAGCCACCCTCCCCATACCAGATGGCAGTGCGTTCGGTTCGCCGGCCCCGATACGTGTGGGACGCGGGATCGAAAACGCCAGCATAGGCTTCCGTCTCCACGATGCGACCTTTGAGCACCACCCCGGAGGAGAGTCGATGCACCAGGACTTTTCCTAAGAGATCGCGGGCGACGACCAGCGTCTGGCGCGTATAGAACGAGCGCGGCAAGCGCACAGATGTTTCGTGATCCATAACCACCTTTCGCTTCGGTCTGCGATGGTCGGTGTGTCAAGATAGCGGAGCAGAAGCCTCCATGAAGGGATGCGGCTGCTCCTGGAACGCGCACGCCACCACAGGAAGGTGCGTGCTCCTACAGAGAGACGGACGGCTGGACGGGAAGCCGTTGGCCCCGAAGCTGGCCGCACCCGCCGGCAATATCACGGCCCTTGCTCCGTTGAAGGATCGTTTCATAGCCGTGATCGATGAGTCGTTGGTGCCATGCCTCAAGGTGGGGAGAAGGCGCAACCTGCACCCCCTCAATCGGATTCCACACACTGAGTTGGACCAGAAACCGATCCGGGTCCAACAGATGCATCAGCCGTTCCAGATCGTCCGGGGTATCGTTGAGGCCGGCGAACAGCAGATAGGTGGCCGTCACTTTGGTCCCGGTTTGCTCAGCATAGGCTCGTGCGGCTCGGAGAACCTGCAGAAGCGGATATTTGCGATTGAGGGGAACCAGGGGGGTGCGCTGCTCGTCCGTGGTGGCATGGAGGGAGATATACAGCCGATTGACCGACGTATGCGCCACGCGTGCCAGATCGTTTATCCTGGGCACGACTCCCGAGGTTGACACCGACACAATGGCAGCCAGATGCGCCGAACGCATCGCTTCGGCTGCGGCGACCACGTGCTCGTAATTCAACAGCGGTTCGCCCATGCCAGCAAAGGCGATATGGAAGGCCGTCGTCGGCCCGCCGCCGGCGTGAATCATCTCCATCCCTTTGACCACCTGGGCCAGCATCTCCGGCGCGGTCAGATTCCGGCGCATCCGCTGCTGGCCCGTGGCGCAAAAGGTGCATCCGACATTACACCCATCCTGCGATGACACACACACGAAGGGGCGTTCCTGCCCTTCATGGGGAAACGTAAAATAGATCGACTCCACGGTGGTGTGATCAGGATACTGCCAGAGAAATTTGACACTGCCATCGGCAGAGGTCCGGGTTCTCAGACAATGGATCTCGGCGTGTTCCATGGGAGACCTCCTGTGTAGGTGCGAAGAAGCGTCAGAACCTGTTCCACGGTACGTTCAAGATCGCCGGAACGGTTCACCATCTGATAACGACACTGGTGGCGATGGGCGACGATGATCTGGTCTTCCGCCGCAATCGTCTCGTTGTCCTTGTCGCCGGAGAGATAGATGCCGACCAGAGGCGTCAGGGTCTGCAAGGCGCTGAGTTTGTCCGGGCGCAGCACCGCGACGACCTCTTTGGTGGTGCAGGCGAGCAGGTCAGTACGTCTGATGCCATACCACTCGCCGCGATAGGAGAGGGGACACACGATGTGCCCCGCGTGCATCTCCTGCTGAAAGGTCTCCTGTGAGACAAAGTGATAATCGACATGGTTGACCTCTTCTGATCGAGGCGCCCGCGTCGTCAGGGTGACGAGGGCTTCAAGTTGCGGCTGACAAGCCAACAGACGTTTCAAGACTGTTGTCTTGCCAACTCCTGACGGGCCGCACAATGCATAGATCATATCAGCCTCCTCTGGGTTGCACATCACCTGTCCTTGAGCATAGCAAACCACCCTCCTACCCGATTCCTACCAATGAGCCTGTTCGCCCCGCTTCTTCCTACCATCATGACCCTCTTCCCCTGGGGCGAGATGACTCGTCGCTCTTCCATCGTTTCGCGAGAACCATGGTGCAGCAAGGATTCTTAGCCCAGGCCAGGAAAATCAGTCGGCGGGAGGAATTCGGTAGGAGTGTGGGATGGTATGCTCTGCAGTGATGGGGAAACAGTCATCATGAGGGCAACCTTTGTTGTCCTCCTCTTTCTTGCGGTTTACCTGAGGCAAAAAGGATACATGGTCACACGCGATGCTCTCACAGGAGCCTGGTTGCCAGCTTCAGGACCAGAAAGGGGATGCGGCACCACGAGATGCAGCGAACGGAAGACTATGGTATACTCGATAAGGATGAAGCATGGACGATCCTGGCGAAAACGTGTCAAGCAGCGTTGCATGCAGCATAGGATGTGGGAGGAGTATCATGGCGACCTCAGACAAGGCGTGTCTCACGCCCCAGACCCAGGCCAGTTCATTGATCCCGGTGATGCAGGAGCATGGCGAAGCAGCCCCAGCTTTTCCCCTGGCACGCATTACGACCTGTGGACGCCTGGCCATTGAAACGCTTTCTGCCATTCACACCAGCAATGAGGGACAGATGCAGGCGATCTATGGCCCCCCTGATCCCGCTCTGCTGGCCAGAAAAGGCTCCTCGACTGCCTTGATCCTGCTGGCGCTGCTGGTCAGTCAGCCGGGATGCTTTGCCAGTAAAGACTGGCTTTCCGAGAAGCTCGGACGTGGGCGCGAATTAGAAGACGAGGAGGAGGAAGAGAGCGAGGGCTTGAAGCGGGTGGACAATGTAGTGTCGCGCTTGCGATCCCTGCTCTTGCCCGGACAGGTTCAGGAACAGCCAGCGATCCAGCAGGTACGTCGTCATCTCGTCGAATATCGCCGAGCCAGCGGAGAGAGTGGCCCAGGGTATCAGCTTGCCGGGATGCCGTGGCT
>DASZXF010000030.1:0-6722 GCA_035546055.1 Ktedonobacteraceae bacterium | reverse complement strand
CTCGGCCAGTGTCCGAGGGGCGTGTGGTTCGATGACTAATTCGGCTCCAGAGGTTTGAGCGAGCTTTCGTTCCTGCGCGTCCGGGGTCTCGTTCATGCTGGAAAGGGCAGCGGAGGCGGAACGAGGAGCAGCGGTCTGTCCAAACATCTCTCTCCAGTCAGAGAAAAGATCTGAGAGATGCAGCAAGGGTAGTTCTTCTCGCCGCTCCTGGGCCAGGACAGCGACACGCTCAATCTCGGGTATGGACAGCAAACGCTCCTCCCAATGCCGCAGCAGTTCGCGTTCTATGATCTCCAGCGAGCACAGAGCCGGCTCGTCGATCTCTCCATCCAGCGTGAGCGGGATGGCAGAGACAGGAACGTAAAAAGCAGGGGCCATCAACGGGGGCAGAAGCTGATGCATATGCGCCTCCAGCCGCTCTACCGAGAGGGAACTGTTGAGTACCACATAGGCCACCAGCACAGGAGTCCCCAGAGCCGCTTCCCTCAGTAAGACGGCGCAATCAACGACCGAGGCATTCCGCAACAGCGCCTCTTCGATGAGAGGAAGAGAGAGTTCATAGCCATGCAACGTGACCCGACGATCCAGCGAGGCCAGCAACTCCAGCGTGCCGTCGCGTAACAAACGCGCATATTGACGCGTCTGAAAGATCCGCCCCGGCAAAGCGGGGGCGAGGTTGAACGCATGCGTAAAGAAGCGCTCGTCGGAGGTACCGTGTGTATAACCGCGCGCCAGGCCGCCGCTAGCGACAAAGAGTTCCCCAGGTATTCCTACAGGTAGAGGCTGGCGGTATTTATCCAGGATGTACATTTGGACATGGGTGGGAGCAACGGCTCGCAGCGGTTCGCCGGCGAACTGCTCCTCAGGGGCCAGAGATGCGTAAGCAATGCAGGTCGCCGCCTCCGGCAAAGGAGCGAGAAGATGCAGCGTTCCGTTGAAATGCGGGCCAAGCGTCTCAATGGTAGCGGGCGCAAGCTGTTCACCGTAACAGAGAAGCAGGCGAGCCTGAACGCCGAACGTGGCGGGAAACGCCTTTAACTGCGCCGGGGTGGTATGGATGACGCTCGCCTGATGCTCGTTGACAAAACGCCAGAACGCAGCCGGGTCATCCCTCTGCTCCTCTCCGCTCAGATAGAGGCAGGCGCCTTGCAGAAGCGACCAGAGTATTTCCCAGAGCGCTTGCATGCTGCCCGGCAATGGGCTCAAGAGCACAGTATCTTCCGGCGAAATGGGAAATGTTGCCTGCCGCCAACGTACATGTTCCAGCAGTCCACCGTGCTCTAGCAGAATCCCTCTGTTCGCAACATAGAGGATGGAGGCCAGCTTTCCTGGCTCCGTATCATCCGGCAAATCTCCATCCTCATGCCCCTGCCCCTGCGCGATCTCGCCCTCGCTGGTGCAGAGGACGACAAGCTCCGGGTGAGTTGGCGGCAAATGATGCAGATAGCGCTGTTTTGTAAGCAGAATATGTAAATTTACATCTTTAATGATAAAAGAGAGCGATTCGGGTGGAATGGTAGGATCGAGTGGTACGCAAGCACCGCCAGCTTTGAGGATGGCCAGCAGACAGACCACCTCATCGATGGAATGATCCATCAGGAGACCGACAGGAACCTCGGCCTTTACCCCCCATGAGCGCAGGGAGCGTGCCAGGCGATACACTTTTCGCGCGAGCTGTTGATAGTTCAGGAGGATCTCTCCAGCCAAAAGAGCCGGTTTCTCCGGTGTTCTGGCTACCTGCTGCTCAAAACAGTGGAGAAGAGAGACCTCGTTCGCTTCCTGAGAGGAGGCTGGCTGCGTCTCTCTTAGCACCTGGCGCCATTCGAGCGCGCTCATCAGCGCCAGTTCCGACACATGCTTTGTGGGGAAACTCACGGCGTCATCTACCAGGATCAGCCAGTGTTCGATCATGTGAGCAATGGTTTCAGCGCTGAAAAGGTCCTGATTGTAATTCATGAAGCCAGTCAGTTCTCCCGCGCTTTCCCAGAGAATAAATTCAAGGTCGAATTTAATGATGTTGCTCTGGTATTCAATCAGCTCTGCTTGCAGGCCGGCAAATTTTCTGGCCATCTCCGGCGGTTTCTGCAAAGCAAAAATATGCTGAAAGAGCGGATTTTGCTTGAGGCTGCGCTCTGGCTGCAGTTCTTCTACCAGGCGTTCAAACGGCAGGTCTTGATGCGCATAAGCTCCCAACGTGACTTCACGCACCCGCTCAAGCAGATCGAGAAAGGTAGGATCGCCGGAGAGATCGGTACGCAGGACGAGCGTATTGGCGAAGAAACCAATGATCCCCTCGATCTCAACGCGATTGCGGTTGGCGATTGGTGAGCCAACCAGAATATCATCCTGGCCGGAGTAGCGATGTAACAGGGTCTGGAAAGCCGCCAGGAGCACCATAAACAGGGTCGCGCCAGTTCTCCGGCAGAACTGGTGCAGCTTTTCCAGCGTTTGCGGCGAGTGTACGACGGGCAGGCGTGCCCCATGGGCAGAACGAACGCCCTGTCTGGATTGCTCCACAGGCAGGCGCAGCGTGGGCAGGTTCCCACCCAGTTGCCTCTTCCAGTAATGCAGCAGCTTTTCCAGGGTCTCTCCCTGGAGCTTCTGCAACTGCCACTGGGTAAAATCCGCATACTGGATCGGCAGCGCGGGCAGAGCGGGGAGTGTATTCTCAATATACGCGTTGTAAAGCGTCTGCAATTCTCTGTAGAAGATACCCAGCGCCCAACCATCAACCGCGATGTGATGGCAATTGAGCAGGAAAATATGCTCGTGCTTCCCCAGCCTGAACAGGGTTGTTCTGATTACCGGCCCCACCACCAGATCAAATGGCTGCCGGGCCTGCTCAGCCACAGAGCGCTCGATCTCCTCCTCCGTTGAGCCAGTCAGGTCAACCAGTGGCAGAGGCAGGGAAAGCTCCGGCCAGACCACCTGGACAGGCTGGTCGTCCACCAGCTTAAAGGTGGTTCGCAATCCTTCGTGCCGCTCAATCAGAGCGTTGATACAGCGCTCCAGGATCTCACAGTGCAGCCTGCCGGTGAGGCGAATGGCCAGAGGGACATTGTAAGCGGGATCAGCAGGATCAAGCTGATAGAAAAACCACATACGCCTCTGGGCAAACGACATCGGGAAGATATCGGCCTCGTTCTCCTCAACGGGGGGGGCCCTTTTCAGCCGGCAGTTCGCCTGCCCTCTCACGCTCGTTGGGGATCTCCTTGTGCTCCTGATTCATGAATTGCTCACTCCTTCCCATGTAGAGAGAGTTCTTCTTTCGCCAGATACTCTCCTGCTGACCGATACTTCCTACAGCGTCGCACTCGTGCGGAGATTCTTTAACTTTTCTCGCTGTTTGCTCATATTGCTCTTTTGCAGAGCAATGCTCTCTTGCAGCGGCTGACTCTGCTGCAACGGGGTATGCGCGGCCTCTTTTCCCTGTTGCAGCGCGTTCGCCAGCGCGCTTATCGTCGGCGCCTGGTAGAGTTCAACCATCGAGAGTTCCTGGTGCAGTTCCTCCCGCAATCTGTTCTGGAACCGCAGAAGCAGGAGAGAGTACCCGCCGAGATCGAAGAAATTATCATGAATGCCGGCCCGCTCCACGCCTAACAGATCGCACCAGATTGCAGCGATCTGCTGCTCCAGCTGGTTGCGCGGAGCCGTATAGGCGGTATCGACCACGTCACGTGTACGCACAGGAGAAGGAAGCAGCGCCAGATTCACCTTTCCATTCTCAAGCAACGGCAGCGCATCCAGAGCGATAAAAGTTGCGGGAAGCATATATTCTGGCAGTTTCTTCTGCAGAAAACCGCGCAATTCCTGAGGATCAGGATGCTGACCAGCGACCGGTACAAGATAGGCGGCCAGGAAAGGGAGATTGGAGGCATCAGTGCGCGCGATCACCAGCGCCTGCCTGACGGCTGGGTGCAGCACCAGCGTGGCCTCTATCTCCGCCAGTTCGATCCGCACCCCGCGAAGCTTGACCTGGGTATCGATACGGCCAAGAAACTCAATCGCACCATCCTCCAGGTAGCGGGCGAAGTCGCCTGTTCTGTACATGCGCGCTCCCGCCTCAGGTCGAAAAGGATTGGGCAGAAAACGCTCCTGCGTGAGATCGGCGTGTCCAAGATAGCCGCGAGCGACCTGCACGCCCCCCACATATAATTCTCCGCTGACCCCCTGGGGAACGGGATTGAGCGCCGCATCCAATATATAAATGGACGTGTTGGCCAGTGGATGCCCGATACTTACCCGTTTACGCGCCCGCCCTGGCTCGCAGACGCAGCAGGTAACGCCGATAGTTGTCTCCGATGGACCATAGCCATTGTAGAGCTTGGCCGGGAGACGTTGAAAGAAGGCTTCCTGCAAGTCCAGCGGCAAAGCCTCTCCTCCGCACCAGACATGTTTCAGGCGGCTCTCTCTCAGAGGCGAGAGATCCTGCTCAAGGAACAGTCGCAGCATGGAAGGCACAAAATGAACATAGGTAATCTCCTGCTGAACAATGATATCTAGCAGATAGCGCGGGTCCAGGTGCCCCTGCGGGCGTGCCAGAACGAGAGTTGCGCCCAGGACAAGCGGCGTGAGCAGTTCGCCGATGGCAACATCAAAGGCGTAGGGCGTCTTCTGAAGAAAGCGATCCTGTGGCGTCACCTGGAGAAAATCGCCCACAGCCAGCAGGCGGTTGCAGAGCGAGCGATGGCTAATCATCACCCCCTTTGGCGTACCCGTGGAGCCAGAGGTATAGATGAGGTATGCCAGATCCTCCGCCGTCGCATGATGCACTGGATTCTGCTCGCTCTCCTGCGCGATCAGAGGCCAGTCGGCCTCGATATCAATTGTGTGCTGAACGGTAGAGGCGCTTATCTGCGTTCCCTGCTGCACAAGCATAACGGATACCTGGGCATCCGCGAGCATACATGCAAGGCGCTCCGCCGGGTACGAAGGATCGAGTAGGAGGAAGGCAGCTCCTGCTTTTAGCACAGCCAGCACTCCGATGACCACAGCGGGCGAGCGCTCCAGGCAAATGCCAACCGCTGCTCCCGGTCCTGCGTGGAAACGCCGCAGGTAGTGTGCCAGTTGATTCGCCTGCCGATTGAGTTCTCCATATGTGAGCGACCGGTCAGCGGAGATGACGGCCAGGAATGCAGGCGACTGCTCCGCCTGTCGCTCAAACACGTGCTGGACGCATTGATCCAGGGGATACGCGACATCTGTGGCGTTCCAGGTATCGACGAGCTGATGGTATTCAGAGGATGTGAGCAGGGAGAGATCTGTTACACGGCGCGATGGCTGCGTAACGATATCTTCAAGCAATACCCGATAATGCTCTAACATGCTGGCAATAGTCGCCGCGTCAAAGAGTTCGCTCTTATAATTCAGCGAGATCACAAAGCTGCTCTCTGTCTCAACCACCTCCATAGCGAGATCGTAACGGGCCGTTCTGCGCGCGATCTCATACAGTGAAACCTGTAGATCGCCCAGTTGAAGCTCCGCGCTCGCATCCGTGCGCAGCGAGAAAACGGTCTGGAAGAGCGGTGTATGGCTGGTGCTGCGCTCAGGATGGAGTTCTTCGACCAGCTTCTCAAACGGAAAATCCTGATGCGCGAAGGCATCCAGACAAACCTGCTGTGCCTCTCTCAACACAGTGAGAAAATCGTTCTCGCCAGCGACACGCAGGCGAAGAACCAACATATTCCCAAAGTAGCCAATCAGTGAGCTGATCTCTGCCCTATCCCGATTGACGACGGGAGTACCAATCAGCAGGTCCTCCTGCGCCGTATATCGATAGAGCAGAGTAGCATAGGCGGCCAGCAGGGTCACAAAATGCGTCACCCCTTTCTCTCTGCTCAGGCCTCTTAGCGCCTCTGAGAGAGCAGGAGAAAGCACACAGGTCTGCTGGCCTCCCTGATCGGTGGCAAGCGCGGGCCGGGGATAATCCGTCGGCAGTTGTAAAAGCGGGAGTACCCCTCCCAGTTTTGCCCGCCAGTATGCCTGTAGTTCAGCCAATTGCTCGCCCTGCAGACGTTGACGCTGCCAGGCAGCGAAATCCGCATACTGAATCGAGAGCGTGGGCAGTTGCGGCAACCGCTGCTCGCAGAGAGAAGTATAGAGCAGCGAGAGTTCGCGCAAGAGAATCCCCGGGGACCAATCGTCAAAGGCAATATGATGAAACACCAGGCTAAAGAGATACTCATCCTGGTCGAGCTGGATGAGAGCCGGGCGCAGCAGAGGCCCCTGGACTAAATCAAACGGCGTGTCCATCTCTGCTTGCAGCATAGCCTTGACAAGCTCCTCCTGCTCACCTGCTGAGAGATGCTCAAGGTGAATGCTGGTGATATCCAGGGACTGGAACGGCGCGATCTGAAGCTTGAGACAGCCACCTTCCGCCAGGAAACGATGGCGTAGAACCTCGTGGCGACGTACAATTTCATTCAGGCTCTGCTCCAGGCGCCTTACCTGCACCTTCCCCCGTAAGCGAAGCGCGAGAGGGATATTATAGAGGCAGCTCGCGGTATCCCACTGGCTGAGAAACCAGAGGCGCTCCTGGGCAAAAGAGGCGACCGGCTGAACAGTATGCTCGCGCGGAGCAATGCGCTCGGTCGAGAGATCTCCCAATCCCTCTTCTGCGAGCAAAAGCCGCAAAAGTCGCTGCCTGGCCTGCTCAAGATTATACTGTTCGGTTTGATCCGTTGATGAAGAGTCTGGATGCATCTCTATTGCCCTTTCCGTTC
>DASZXF010000029.1:0-1605 GCA_035546055.1 Ktedonobacteraceae bacterium | reverse complement strand
CATCACAACGGGAATCTGCGTGCCTCCGCAGGCTGTACAACGTTTCGCTTGCTGCTGCATACGTTTGTTTCTTTCTTATATGTGTACTGTGAATGGACAGGAACTGCATAAGCTGGCTCCTGTCCTTATACTATACTCATCTGTTTGCTCATGCCAACAACTGGCTCACAGCGTCAGAGTGAGGTAATTCACACTGTTGCCCGCCGCCAGAGGGACAGGATTATGCTATCTCATCACCTGGCCTGGCTGGCCGCAGGCTCCTGTCCCCGTAGTCTCAGAAAGCTCGCTCATCGACTGCCGGGACAGGAGCGAGTACACCCCAGTTGATTTCCCGCCCTCCTGCGCACTCCCGTAAAAGCGGATATAATGAAAGGGTAAACATTTATGGTTAAGGATCAGGTTCACGAGCAAGGCTCACGAGCATTCTCATCCTCGTGGGCGAGAGTACTGGCATGGAAAGGAACGCGGCGGCATGACGACACCCCTTCGTATTCTGGCTATCGATGTCGGGACGGGCACGCAGGATATTCTGCTTTTCGAGAGTGGGCGCACCATCGAGAATAATTTCAAGCTGGTCATGCCTTCGCCGACGGTGATCGTCGCCGAGCGTATCAAGCGTGCCACCGCCAGCGGGCGGGCTTTGCTGCTCACCGGTGTGACCATGGGCGGTGGTCCCTGTCACTGGGCGGCGCGCGATCACGCCCTGGCCGGCCACCGCGTCGTAGTCAGCGCCGAGGCCGCGCGCACCTTTGACGACGATCTCACCCAGGTTGAAAAGATGGGTTTTGAAATCGTCAGCGAGGCCGAGGCCGCGCGTCTGCGCGCCGGGGGCGAACTGCTGCCCATCGAAATGCAGGATTTCGCCGCGCAGTCCATTATCACCGCGCTCCAGGCCTTCGATGTCAGTCCCAGGGTGGACGCCCTGGCCATCGCCGCCTTCGACCACGGGGCCGCGCCTCCCGGCTACAGCGACCGGCGTTTTCGCTTCGACTTCATCGAAGAGACAGTCAAACGCTCGCCCGTACCCGGCGCCTTCGCCTACCTGGCCGAGCACACGCCGCCCGCGCTCACCCGTCTGCGCGCCGTCGCCACCAGCGCGCGGCGCTATATCGAGCTGAGCGGTTCCGCGCCGGGCATACCCCTGCTTTTAATGGACACCGGCTCAGCGGCGGTCCTCGGCGCCCTGGAAGATCCGCTGGTGCGGGCGCAGCGTGAAGCCCTGGTCTGCAACATCGGCAACTTCCACACCCTGGCCTTTCATCTGCGCGACGGGCGCATCATCGGCACCTTCGAGCACCACACCGGCGAGATCACGCGCGTCCAGCTCGAAACCCTGCTCGCCAGGCTGGCCAGCGGCACCCTGACCAACGACGAAGTTTTTCACACCAGCGGCCACGGCGCCCTGATTCTCCAGGCCACGCGCCAGCCGGACGCGTCCCTGCCCTTCCTGGCCATCACCGGCCCGCGCCGCGAACTCCTGCGTGGCTCCGTCCTCAAACCCTACGAAGCCACTCCCCACGGAGATATGATGCTGGCCGGCAACTTTGGTCTGCTGCGCGCCCTGGCCGAACAGCGCCCCGACCTGGCCCCGGACATCGAAGCCGC
>DASZXF010000028.1:0-3561 GCA_035546055.1 Ktedonobacteraceae bacterium | reverse complement strand
CCCCCCAAACCTCATCATTTCCCTTGGGTGGGGAGGGGAAACGCGCCTTGTGGTGCTGGGAAAAGTGGGGATGACTGATATTTCGGGGGTAGGTGGCATTCCGGGCAACAGAAGTAAAAACATCGGAAGATGGAAAAGCGGTATATTAAAGCGCGATGAGGGCTTGCTCGCTGATTGGCGGCAATGTGATAAGCTGTAGCTGGCGAGAGTCCATTTTTGAGAAGAACAGTTCCCGTGCGTTTGTTTTAGCAGACAGGCGCATATGCGTGTGTACCCTCGGCGACCGGAAAGCGCCCGGTTGACGAGGAAGGAAGGAGCGGAGGATGCCAGAAGAAGCGGGTGAATCGATGTCGTTGCAGCCTGTGCCTGCGGAAGCCATGACTGTGCAGGTCGATCTGCTGGCCGCGTCATTACGGGCTGATAGCAGCGATCTCAAGGCCTTTCTGGAGGTGCTGGCGGTCAAGCTGGAGGGCGCGCTGCCCGCGCAGACAGAGGTGACGCGCCAGAATAAGTTATTTTCGCGTGAGCACCCGGTCAGGGAGATCCTGGTCACCCTGGGCGACTATCAGTATCGCATTCTGCACGCTCAGCATGGCGCGGGTCTGACGACCTCGCGGGCCAAAGTAGTGCGGGGTATTGTGCTGAAAACCGATCAACTGGCCATGGAGCAATGGATCGGCGAACTGGCCGAGGGTCTGGCCCACCAGGCGAGTCAGAGCGACCAGGCCCGCCAGGCGCTTGAACGCTTTTTACTTTAGAGGGAGGACAGCATGCCCCTTTGGAAGCGCTCCTCGCCGGAGGAGATACAACGGAGGCAACAGGAACAGGCCGAGGCCGAGGCCAGCCGCCAGGCACTGGAAGAGGGCGGTTTGCCCCTCAAAGCGCGCCGCCGCTTGCATGAAGAAATGGAGGCCGGCCACCCGCTTTTTACCAGCGACCTGAGCGCCAATGAGTTTTTCCTGACCCGCGAACTGGGCTATCGCGTCCTGAGCCAGGTCATGGGCAGCTCAATCTACCAGGTCGGCTGGCAATTCACCCGCCGCTACAGCTGGGATACCTACTCCACAGAACTGGATACGCTCTCACAGGCGCACCAGCAGGCCGCGCTGCTGGCCCTGGGGCGTCTGGAACAGGAGGCAAAGCTGGTCGGCGCTCACGGCGTGGTAGGCGTGCGCTTTGCCCGGCGCGGCTACGAGTGGGGCAGCCATCTGCTGGAATATACAGCCATTGGCACCGCCATCAAGCTGCCGAAGATGCCTCTGACAGCTCATCCTTTTCTCAGTGATCTCTCCGGGCAGGAGTTCTGGACCCTGCTCCAGGCTGGCTACTATCCCGCCGGCGTGGTGACGGGCTATTGTTCATACTATGTCTCGCTGGGCAGCAATTTAACCCAACAGCTTCAGGGCTGGTGGATGAGCAGCTCCAATCAGGAGATTATCCCCTTTACCAGAGGCACCTATGCCGCGCGCCACCTGGCCATGGAGCGCGCGTCGGCCATGGCACGCCAGCAGCAGGCGCTGGGCATTGTGGGCATGCATATTGAAAATGACCGCCGGGTGATTGAGTATGAAACCGATAATCCAAGCAGAAAATATATGGATCTTTCCATTCACTTTGCCGTCCTGGGCACATCTATTATCGCGATGAAAAAAGATCATGTCATCCCTGAGCCGCGCCCGACGCTGACCCTGACCGATGTGCGCCCCGGACGCTATGGGCAGAACCGGGAATTGACGTTTCGCGCGTAAAAGAACTGTTTATCTCAAAGGAGTATTTGTTTAGATGGCTACACAGAATGATGATCTGCCAACCCATGCTCATGAACGTCTGACCAGGATGCGCAGTGACGCCACGCATCGCGGTCTGTTCACCAGCGATCTGAGCGTCAACGAGTTTCTCCTGGTGCGCGAGGCGGGCTTTGATCCCGTTGGCCTGGTCGTGGGCAGTTCAATTTATCACATCGGCTATCAATGGGCCAACTGGAGCCAGAACCAGGAGATGACAGTCCTGACCCAGGCCATGTATCACGCGCGCGAACTGGCCATGACGCGCATGGAGGAAGAGGCCAATGAACTCAAGGCCGATGGCATCGTCGGCGTGCGCCTGGAGGTCACGCGCCACGAATGGGGTGAGTCGCTGGCCGAGTTTGTCGCCATCGGCACGGCCATTCGCGCCCGCGATGGCAAATCATACCGCAACGCGCACAACATGCCTTTTACCTCCGATCTCTCCGGCCAGGATTTCTGGACCCTGCTGCGCGCGGGCTATCGGCCAGTCGGCATGGTCATGGGCAACTGCGTCTACCATGTCTCGCGCCAGGGGCTGGGCCAGTGGTTTAACCGCATGGGCCGCAACGTTGAAATGACCAACTACACCCAGGGGTTGTACGACGCGCGCGAACTGGCCATGGAGCGCATGCAGACCGAAGCGGTCGGCTTGCAGGCCGAGGGCGTGGTCGGCGCGCAGATCGTCGAGCGCAGCCACGGCTGGGGTTCGCATGTCATCGAATTTTTCGCCGTGGGCACCGCCGTCATCTCCATGCACACCGAGCCGGCGCCGCTCTCCCTCTCCCTCTCGGTTCCGCTCTCTTGAAAGCGGAGAAGAAGGCCGGAGCAGACGCGCCTGCCCCGGCCTTCTTCTCGTGATCCTGTGCTTTCCCCTATCTGGAAGACCTTTCTCAAATCCAGCGCTGCTCAGTTTTCGCGTCTCTCTATACTAAGCAACAAGCAGAGATGTCTGGCTCAAAAAAGGAGATGTCGTATGAACGAAACAGATATCGCGAATCAGCACTACCTTTTAGATGAGCAGTACAAGGATGGCTCGAACTTCGCCGAACGCCTGCGCATCATGAAACAGATGCACGGCACCCCCGTTGATTACACATGGCTCTTTCAGCAGATCAGCAAAACGCCGGGGCGCCGGGTGCTTGAGCTTGGGTGTGGACCTGGCTACCTGTGGCAACTCAATCAAGAGCGCATCCCTGCCGATTGGGAAATCACGCTCTCTGACTTTTCGCCGGGGATGCTCAAGGAAGCGCAGCGTAACCTCGCCGGGATCGGGCAACCTTTTACCTATCAGGTCATCGACGCCCAGGATATCCCTTACGCGGATGCCTCGTTTGATCTTGTGATTGCCTATTGTATGCTCTACCATGTGCCGGATCTCCCGCGTGCATTTGCGGAGATCAGACGTGTGCTCAGACCAGACGGCTACTTCTACGCGTCCACTTTCAGCGAGAAGATTCTGGCCGAAGTAGCGCACTTTAGTCGTGCGGCAGGTATTCCCTCCTGGCTGGGTACCGTCGACTTTAGCCTTGAGAATGGGTGCGAAAAGCTGGCTGCCGTCTTCTCATCTGTTGAGTTGCGCCATCTGGAGAACACGCTGACCATTACAGCGGCGGAGCCACTGGTCGAACTGGTTCGCACTGGTACGACTGACGCGCACGGCCACGAAGCGAAATTTCATGAGTTGAACCGGCTGGTCCAGCAAGAACTGGAGCAACATGGCGCGATTCGCACCAATGTAGACCATGCACTCTTCGAGGCGTCTGGCTTCCGCGCA
>DASZXF010000027.1:0-13425 GCA_035546055.1 Ktedonobacteraceae bacterium | reverse complement strand
CTGATCTCTATGAGGAGACTATATCAATCTACGTTCGTGTATGTCAATTATTCCCTTTGCTCTTTCCCATTCGTGCTATTTTCCCAATCTGACCCCCGTCCTGGCTGACGGCAACGGCGGCAAAAGTGCCGAAACGCCGCTGGTAATTCTACTTATACTGATTATCCCTCTGTTTTGACCTTCCCTGCCCTAAAGAGGGTATATATTGACAAAAACACGCACATCGCAGCATGTGCCACCAGCGTTTGTCCATGCCTCTTCTTCGCTCTCTCGCACTATTGATAGAAAAGGCTGTAACTTCTGGCCTTTCCGGCTGTGAGGCTAGTCAATATTTCCTATACATTCTTTACTGTAACTCACCCACAGACTCGGTAATGCTATACATTTACAGTCATATCTATTTTTGAAGACTGATTTCTTTGCCCTTTTTGTCTACCCTGTTGTCGGGTAGCGCGGAAAAGGGCGAAGCTCGTTTCATAAGGCAAAGGGATTGTGTGCGGGGCGAGGGGAGCTTTGTACTCCCGGGCGCTCTGTATATGCTCATCAGGAATTGCATTTGGGAGGGCTATTTTATGACAATCCAGGCAGATGCGCGGGCTTATGAAGGAGAGCAGGAGAGAGTCGAACTTCCCTCGGAGCAATATGTGGTACGTGCCATGCCAGCGGTGCTCAAGAAGTTTGATGTCTTTGCCACCTATGTGACGGCCCTGTTTCTCATCACCAACGCTGTCAGCAGCGCGGCGGGCGGCCCTGTTTCCCTGACCTATCTTATTCTGGGCGCATTGATTTTCTTTCTTCCCTGCGTGGTGGCCTCCATACAACTCGGGGTGATGATGCCGCACGAAGGTGCTCTGTATCACTGGACGACGAAAGCGCTGAATCCTTTCTGGGGCTTTTTTATCGCTGTATCTTACTGGCTGACCGGCGTGCTGGCGGTGATTACGGCGGGCAGCGCGTTTATCCAGACTATCCAGGGCTTGAATGGTTCCTGGCTGCAGGAGCCGTGGCAGCAGGGCGTGGCCATTCTGGGCCTGCTGGTCGTGGTGGCGCTGTTCGGTTTACAGCGTATGCGCCACACGCAGAATTTTGTCAATATCACCTTTTTTACGACTCTGCTGGCCACGATCCTGATTGGTCTGGCGGCGGTGGTCTGGCTGGTGAGCGGCCATGCCTTCCAGACCGACTTTTCTCATCCCGCCGATTGGTTTGTGGGCAAGGATAACTTTTTCCTTTTTGCTCTGATTACTCTGAACTTCATTGGCGCCAGCGGACCCCTGAACATGGCGGGCGAGATTCAGGGCAGCGGCAAAGATCCTGGCCTGGTTGGACGCATTATCAAACGCCAGCTTTTGCTGGGAACTCCCCTGGTTTTTGTGCTGTATATGGTGGTGGCGGTCTCGACGCTGATTGTACGCGGCGCTTCGGCTTTGCAGACCTCTTCCAACCTGGCCTTTGAGGGCTTTGCTACGGTCAGCCAGGTGTTCGGCTCCACGCTGGGCGAAGTCGCCATTGTGTGCTTTCTCCTGTACTGCATTACGGCCATGGTCTTCTATTCTTATTCCTCCGCTCGTCTGCTTTTTGTGGCTGGCGTCGATGGACAGATTCCCTCGCGCTTTGGTCGCTTGAACCGGAACCGCGTGCCGGGCTTCGCGATGATCTTCCAGGTGCTGGCGACGGCCCTGGTGGTGGTCTTCATCTATGTCATCATGCCTCCGGTGATGGTGACGTTCTTCGGCGGTACTGCCTCGGCGATGAGCGTGGAAATCTATACCGTCACCGCCGCCTCCTGTACGCTGGTCTGGACGATTGCCTCCTTCTTCTTTTTCATTAACCTGGTCGCTATCTACCGCAAAGATCGCACCCGCTTTATCACCATGCGCCAGTTCCCGCTCTGGGTGATCTGGCTGAGTGTCGTGGTCGGTGGTCTGGCCTGCGTGCTGACCGTCGTTGGTATCCTGCTCTATCCGTGGATACCGCTCATCGCGGCCAATGCCTGGGGCTACCTGGTCGGCGGCATCGCCGTGGCCCTGCTGGTGGTCTCCGGTGTGGTCAGTATGTTCGCGAACATGGAAGCAAGCTGGGAGAATTTCGCCAGATAATATAGTAATGAATATGAAACATAGTCTTGCTTTGCACTGGAGATGGAGAAGCATAACTGGGGCGAGCAGGACGTTGTTTCATTATTTATACCGGAAAGGGCAGGAAAGCCGGTGATAGAGAGCCTTCTTTCGCTTGACAATAAAACTCATGCGGGCTAGACTAAATGCAGGCAATTCATGTCTTTGCCTGGTGCAAGCAGGCCTGGATGGCTGCTTCTGCGAAAGAAGTACTGTGTCCTGTTCAGTGATAAGGAGGGACTTTATCAAGCAACAGGCGTTTCATCTCCTTTCCATTGTATTCATGATTGTATGTTTGTCTCTTTAATGTGGGCTGCCCAGGAAGCTCAGGCTTGCTGGATGCGGTCCTCGGTCACTGCGAAAGGTTGGCCTTTGTATGGGATCATCATCTGCATCAGCGGATGGGGCGCAAGAGGCACCAAGGCTGGGTCGTCCGGTTCTGACAACCTGGGATGCTATTGCTCAGTCGCTGGCTATTGGCCCTATTTTTAGCTCTGCCTTTGTTGCGTTTCTTATCGCGGGCGCGGCTGGAGGCGCGGCCCCTCTGTCTGCCTTAATCGGCGCGGTTGGTGTGCTGGCGCTGGGCTGGGTGGTGGCCTTCTATGCGCGGCGCGGCGGTGGCGCTGGCGCGATCTATGACTACCTGCGCCGGGTGAGTCCGGCCTTTGGACTCTTCGCGGCTGGTATCTACTTCTTTGGAGCGCTGACCCTGGATACGGGCGGCTTCATGGTGATTGGCCTGCTGGCCTCGCAAGTTTTTGGGACGTATTTGAGTCTGGACATCCCCTGGTGGCTGCTTTCTCTGGTCGCTATCGTCCTGATCTTCATTTTCAATTACCTGGGTGTGCGCCTGACGACGCGTGTACAGCTGGCCCTGAGCGCTATTTCGGTGATCCCGCTGCTGATTCTGGCCGTGGCGATTATCGCGACTGGCGGCGATGGCGGCAATACATTGAATGCCTTCAATCCTGCCAGCGTGCCGGCGGCGCCGACGATTGTGCCGGCTGCCGGTATCTTCCCCGGTATTCTCTACGCGGTTACGCTGTTTATCGGCTTTGAGAGCGCGGCGAGCCTGGGCGAGGAGACGCGCAATCCGCGCCGCTCGATTCCGCTGGCGGTGATTGGCACGGTGATTATCACGGGGGTGTTTTACCTGTTGATGGTCTACGCGTCCGATATCGGGTTTGGTCTGGGCCATGCGGATAAGTGGGCGACCGATCCGGCGCCGCTGGATACGCTGGCGACTCGCTATGTCGGTTCCTGGCTGGCGGTGCTGGTGGATATCGCGGTGCTGTTCGATGCTATTGTGGTGATGTCGGCTTTTATGGCGACGACTTCACGCGGTCTGTTCGCTCTGGCGCGTCATCATCTGCTGCCCGCGCCTCTGGCCGGCGTTTCTCAGCGTTTCCGCACGCCGCTGGGCGGTATCATCCTGGTCGGTATCGTTGCCGTGCTGGTGACGGTGGTGGTGCAATTGACTCAGTTGAGTTCCGCATCTGACGCTATTCCGGTCAATGTGTTGACCATCTTTAGCACCATGAGCACGATTGGCAGCCTGCTGATCGAGCTGATTTACATCGGCCTGTGTGTTGCCGCTGTCTTCCTGCTGGTCAAAGAGCCGGGCAAGTGGTGGCGCTGGATCTTCCTGCTGGTGGCGGTGGTGACGCCTATTCTGGGCATCTACGGCAGTGTGGTGCCGTTCCCGCCGTTCCCGCAGAGCCTGGCTGTCTATATCGTGATCGCGGTTGTCGCGCTTTCGCTGATCTGGATGCTGGTCAATAAGTTCGCGTTCCCCGCGCGCCTGGGTACGGCCTCCGAACCCCATCCCTGGGAGGCGGACGAGCTTGACGAGGTGACAAACTCGGCTGAATAAGCACCCGGCATTACACCGCCTTGAGGCGCTGCTCCAGGAACTATCAGATCCGCGAGCGCGTGCGAGCCTTGCCTCTCACGCCTTCGCTTCTGTAGCGACGGAGCAGCGCCTCTGTCGTCTTTTACCAGCAAATTACGCTGATACGCTAAATCGTGTTTGTACATTAAGTATCCCGCCGGTGATTATCCCAACCAGCACGCCGGCGGCGACGGTTTGCCGGCCTGGACGGCTGCCAATCGCAGTATCGAGGACACCATCCTGACGCTCTGGTATAACGTCAATGTGCAGCACAATCCGCGTCTCGAAGACTGGCCGGTGATGCCGGTTACACACGCGGGCTTCCTGTTGCGTCCCGCGAACTTCTTCACCGCTAACCCGGCTCTGGACGTACCCCCGCCCACGGCTGCCCACGACTGCCACTGCGAATAGGATTAGCAGTCATCCTGCAGGATCGCCTGCCGGGATGACTGCGATAGTAGCGGTGAATGGGCGGGACGGCGCGGGAGCGTGAGGAGGCATGCCGCTGGATGGTGGTTGTTTTTGTACGGGAGAAGCGGGCAATTGCTGATAAGAATTCCATTGCGTTCTTTACGAAAAGATGCTATGCTTACTTTGTTGAAAAAACAATCAATGCAAATATCGATTTCACCTTTCTTCTGAGCCAGGCAACGCGACCGGGCAAAAGCGGACCAGCACTGCCAGCTCCTGGCAGACAGAGGATAGGAGCGGTTGGCGCGAGGATCTACCGCCTGGCTTTTTGCAGCGGGGACTCGGAGGATGGCTCGGAACATGCAGCGGTCTGATGTTGGATGGTATTGCTCTTAAAACGAGAAAAACATGGAAAAACAGCAAGCAGTTACCTGGCGGGAACTTCTGGGCAAACTCACGGTGAATGTACGGGAAAGGCGGCGCCTGGCCGAGGCGGCGAGTGTGACGGTCGCGACGTTGCAGCGCTGGGTTAAGGAACATACGATGCCCCGCGAGGAGCACCTGGCCCATATGTTGTCCGCTCTGCCAGAGGATATCTATCCCACTTTTCTGCGCCTGGCTGCCGTGGACTTCCCAGGATTGTTACATGCAAATAAAGTCAAAGCAACGCTGGAGCATGTTGAGATTCCGCCGGATTTTTACCGGCGCGTGCTGGCGACGTATGCTCTGACTCCCTGGCCGCTTTGCTCGCAGGCGGTGCTGGATCTGATTACGCAGCAGATCATTGAACTGCTCGATGCCGAGCGACAAGGACTGGCCATCAGCATTGTGCGCTGTATGCCTCCCGATGCTGCCGGACATGTCTTGAGTCTGCTTGAAATGGGTGGCAGGGGCACTTATCCCTGGAAACCCGACCTGGGGCAGAAAATCTACTTCTACGGAGCCGAGTCGCTGGTTGGTCATACGCTTTCCCATTTCACAACCTCGGTGGTGAACAGCCGCCGCGAACTGACCTTTTATCCTGCTCACTGGACTGACCACGAGAATAGCGCGGCGGCTTTTCCTATTTTGCGCCATGCGCTGGTGGCCGGCGGTCTGGTGGTCTCCAGCACGCGCGAGGGCTTTTTCACCGAGACTTCCGTGACGCTGCTGGAGTCTTACGCTAACCTGGCTGCGCTGCTCTTTGAGCCAGAGGACTTCTTTAACAGTTCCGCCATTCAACTGCGGGTTATGCCCCATTATCACCATCAGGAGCCGTTTTTCGTCGATTTTAACCTGCGGGTCTCGCGCAAGTTCTCCGCCTCCAGGGGCGATGAGCAGATAACGCTCCAGGCCGCGCGTCTCGCTGTTTTACAGGATCTCGCGACGGAATTGCTGGCTCTTGCCAACGAACAGGGACCAGAGGCATAAGTTGCGTTCTCTTCTCACCCTGTCTGCTCGGTGATGAGGGATCTCCTGCCTTCTTTGAAAGTGTTTCCTGGCTACATTTTGCTGCCTCGGACTCGATGCTATAATCAGAAAAGCGGATTTCTCGCTTATCCGCCAGTGTGTTAGGTGGTTTTCCCTGTACAGACAAATCCTGCTCGGCCAGCGAGTCACGCGTGGTCAGGCGAGCAGTCAGGCGCTTAGAAAGGCAGTATCTATTATGGCCGTATCCCATCTGTCCGAGGATGAACAGACTTTGATCGAGACGATTCGTGAGATTGCGCGCGAGCGTGTGGCTCCTCGCGCCGCTGAGATTGACCATACAGGGGAGTATCCCTGGGATATGAAGGAGCTGCTGGCCCAGCAGGATATCCTGGCGATGGCCTTTCCCGAAGCCTATGGCGGTCTGGGCTCTAGCGAGCTGGCTGTGGTGATGGCGATTGAGGAGTTGTCGCGGCACTGCGCGACCACCGGCCTGATTCTGGCGGTGCAACAACTGGGCGCGATGCCTATTATGCTGGCCGGTACCGAGGAACAGAAGCGTAGATATTTACCTCCCCTGGCCAGCGGCGAGTGGCTCTCGGCCTACGGTCTCACCGAGTCCGGCTCTGGCTCCGATGCCGCCGCTATGCAGACCTTCGCCGTGCGCAAGGGCGATAAGTATATTCTCAATGGCACGAAGCGCTTTATCACCAATGGCGGCCTGGCACAGGTCAATTCGATCTTCGCCATTACTGACCGCTCGGCGGGTACACGCGGCATTAGCGGCTTTATCGTCGAGAAGGATTTTCCCGGCTTTGCTATGGGACGCATTGAGGATAAGATGGGGATCAAAGGCTCGCAGACGGCTGAACTGATCTTTACCGATTGCGAGGTGCCGGCGGAAAATCTGCTTGGACGCGAGGGCGAGGGCTTTAAGATCGCTATGATGACTCTTGATCGCACACGCATTGGCATCGGCGCTCAGGCGCTGGGCATTGCCCAGGGCGCGCTCGACCTGGCGGTTGACTACGCGAAGCAACGCGTGCAATTTAAGAAGCCGATTGCCGCGAACCAGGGCATTCAGTTTATGCTGGCCGATATGGCGACGAAGGTCGAGGCCTCGCGTCTGCTGGTCTATAACGCGGCTGAGATGCTTGATCGCGGCGAGGCCGATTTTGGCCGCTATTCCTCGATGGCGAAAATGTTTGCTTCGGACTCGGCGATGGCGGTGACCAATGACGCGATCCAGGTGCTCGGCGGCTATGGATACATGAAGGAATATCCCGCCGAACGTATGCTGCGCGATGCGAAAATCACCCAGATCTACGAGGGCACGAACCAGATCCAGCGCCTGGTGATCGCCCGCAGTCTGCTGGGAGCCGGTTTTTAGCTCGCGCCGGCGTGGCAAAAGTTGGCTTATCCCTTGAGCCTGTTTCTTTTTTCGTCTGTCACTCGTCCAAAAAACAGGCCCGGATTTTCTGTATGCTTGCTTGAGGGCGAGCGCAATGGCGAGCAGTGCCTTTGCCTGAGAATATTCAGCGTGGCAGGTGTACATTGAGCGAAGCTGGCGGATCGTGTGAATATGAGAGGACGCCAGCTTTTTTGTTATGTCCGATTCCTGGATGAGACGAAGCCCGGCTTGTCTGTTCGGACCAGGCGGGAAGGAGCGTTGCCGGCGTCCGCTCTTTCCGTTCGCTCGCTGTGCTGCTGCTTTACGGGCAACGGCGCATACTACTGATGTAAAGGGATATTGACCATGCGTGAGATTACCATTTTTTGCGGGGCGGCCCATCAGGAACTGGCTGAAGAGGTGTGTGAGTGCTTGAAGGTCGCTCTGTCCCCGGCCACTATTCGCCATTTCAGCAATGATTGCCTGTATGTTCAACTCAATGCCAATTGCCGCGAGAGCGATGTCTTTATCATACAGCCTCTGGTACCGCCTGTTCAGGAAAATCTCATGCAGTTGCTCTTTATGCTGGATGCTGCTCGCGGGGCGTCGGCTGCGCGTGCCACGGCGGTGATTCCTTATTATTCCTACGCGCGCTCTGATAAGAAGGACGCGCCACGCATTTCGATTGCGGGCCGCCTGATCGCTGATCTGCTGGCGACCGCCGGGGCGAATCGGGTCTTGACTATGACGCTGCACGCGGCCCAGGTCCACGGCTTTTTTAGCGTGCCTACCGACCATCTGAACGCGCTGGATGTGCTGGCACGCCATTTCCAGACCTATGATCTGAGCAATACTATTGTGCTTTCGCCTGACCTGGGCAACGCCAAGTCGGCCTCTAATTTCGCGCGCCTGCTCAATGTGCCTATGGCTGCCGGACGCAAGCATCGCGTGGCAGATGATCGCGTGGAGATTGACACTATCGTGGGCGAGGTGGAAGGCAAGGATGTGATTATTATCGATGATGAGATTGCCAATGGCGGCACCATCGTGGAAATTCTCGACCGTGTGCGCGAGCGGAAGGCCGGACGCATCTCGGTGGCCTGCACGCATGGCCTCTTCACCGGTTCCGCCATCGAGCGTCTGCGCGCCCAGAGCGACATTGTGGAGATCGTTACCACCAACACGGTGCCCATTCCCCCGGAGAAGCGCCTGCCCAACATGACTATTCTCTCTATCGCGCCGCTGCTGGCCGAAGCCATTCGCCGCATCCACATCGGCGAGTCAGTCAGCAGCCTTTTCGCGCATACGATGTAAAAAAGCAGCCCGTTCCTGATGCCACGACCAGGAACGGGCTGCTTTTTGTCTGCCTCTTTAGAAGGCGGGATTCTTCACCGTGGCGTCGTTGGGATTGGCTTCCAGGGCGCCGGCGACGATTTCGGCGATGTCCTCAATCTGCATCTGGTCTTCGGCTTCGATGCCTTTGATGCCATCGTCGAACATGGTGATACAGAACGGACAGGCGGCGGCCAGCACTTCGGCGCCGGTGTCCAGAGCCTCTTTCATACGCGTCTGGTTGACGCGGCGTCCGATCTTTTCCTCCATCCAGGCGCGTCCACCGCCACCGCCGCAGCAGAAGCTCTTGTTGCGGTTGCGCTCCATCTCGGTGACGCCGTTGCTGTTGAGTACGGTGAGCACGCGGCGCGGCTCCTCGTAGATGCCGTTGTAGCGTCCGATATAGCAGGGATCGTGATAGGTCAGCTTGCGTTCGTCGAAGCCTTCCGGCAGGCTGATCTTCTCGTCGGCCAGCAGTTTGTCGATAAAGGCGGTGTGATGCACGACTTCGTAATCGCCGCCCAGTTGCGGGTATTCGTTGCCGATGGTGTTGAAGCAGTGCGGACAGGCGGTCAGAATGGTGCGGTGTTTAGGCGCCGCTCCGTTATGCCCGTTATGTCCGTTCTCCTCGTTCTTCGCGCGATTGAAGCCGTAGCCGTCGAGCGTTTCGATGTTCTGCTGGGCCTGCATCTGCCACAGGTATTCGTTGCCGATGCGGCGCGCGGGATCGCCAGTGCAGGACTCTTCCGGTCCCAGGATGGCGAAGTTGACCTTGGCCGCCTTGAGAATTTTGGCGACCGAGGTGGCGACTTTTTTGTTGCGCTCGTCGAAGGAACCCATGCAGCCGACCCAGTAGAGTACGTCGGCGTCGGGATTCTCGGCCAGCAGGGGAATATCCAGGCCGGCTGCCCAGGCGGCGCGCTTGTCGTTGCTGATCTCCCAGGGATTGCCGTTGCGCTCGATGTTGTTAAAGAGCGAGGTGACTTCCGTGGGGAATTCGCTCTCCTCCATGACAAGCTGACGGCGCATGTCGACGATTTTCGGCACGTGCTCAATGGAAACCGGGCAGATTTCCATGCACGCGCTACAGGTGGTGCAGGCCCAGAGCGCCTCTTGCGAGATGGCGCCGCCGATCAGCGCTTCTGGCTCGCCGCCTTTGCGCACCATTTCGCCGGAGCGTGTGCCCAGCGGGGCGAGCTTGACCCAGGGACTATCTTTGCCGAGGATCTCCGCGCTGTTGGTGAAAAGCGCCTCTTTGACGCCCAGGATGATCTCTTTGGGCATGAGCGGCTTGCCGGTGTTGGTGGCCGGACAGACCGTGTTGCAGCGTCCGCATTCGGTGCAGGCATAGCCGTCGAGCAGTTGTTTCCAGGTGAACTGCTCGGCCTTTGCTACGCCGTAATCTTCACGCTCCTCGATATTCTCCATCAGCGGCAGGGCGCCTTTGGGCTTGTAGCTGCGGAAGAAGACGTTGAACGGCGTGGCCATCAGGTGCAGGTGCTTTGAACGCGGCAGGTAGCACAGGAAGAAAAGCACAGTGCCGATGTGTACCCACCAGGAGACGCGGAAGAGGACGGTGTTGGTATCAGCGCCCAGGTTGCTGAACCACGGCCCCATCCACTGACCGAACAGCGACCACTCGGCGCCGTTGCTGGCGGCGTACTCGAAGGCTTCGGTGAAGGCCAGCGTGACCAGGACGGCCAGGATCAGCAGCAGGATGATGAAGCCGTCCCAGGGACCATGCCGGAAGCTTTGCAGTTGTTTGGGATGGAAGACGGCGCGCCGGATGGCGAAGACCACCAGGGCCACGGCGACCAGGATGATAAAGACATCCAGGGTGGCGACGAAGCCGGGATTGCCGCCGATAAAGGGAATCTCAAAGCCAAAAGCTCTGATGAGCAGATCGAGCAGGCCAATCTGAATGATGATAAAGCCCCAGAAGGTGAGGAAATGCGCGATACCAGGAATGGGATCACGCAAGACGCCGCTCTGACCGAGCACGACTTTGAAGAACTCGCCGATGCGGTCGTCCAGGTGGTCGGTGCGGTCTTCGGGACGCGCCTTGATCAGCAGCATGACCAGCTCGCCGGCGCGCACCGCGAAGATGCCGACGCCTGCTAGAAAAAGCAGGACGAAGAGTGTAACGCCGACCCAGTTCCCGGTGGGTGAAACAATGGGGGACATAGAACGAAAACCTCCGCCGGGCCTTGCTCTGGACATGTGAGCGGCCCGTAATTGTATTGTCGAGAGCAGGACACGCTGGACGGGCGTGACGCTCTCGACTGAATGTCCGGGAAGTGCTTAATGCGCTTTGCGCTTCTTCACTTCGGCGGTCAACTGCGGCAGAATGGTCAGCACATCGCCGACCACACCGAAGTCAGCCACGGAGAAGATAGGCGCATTTTCGTCCTTGTTGATAGCAATGATGTATTTCGAGCCTTTCATGCCGGCCAGGTGTTGAATCGCGCCACTGATGCCACAGGCGACATAAAGGGTTGGTTTGACCGTTTTGCCGGTCTGGCCGATCTGGTAGCTGTACGGTAGCCAGCCCGCGTCGACAATCGCGCGCGTGGCGCCGGGTGCGCCACCCAGGGCGCTGGCCAGTTCCTCTACCATGTGGTAATTGTCGGCTTTGCCCAGGCCGCGTCCGCCACTGACGATCACGCTGGCTTCTTCGAGGGCCGGACCCTCGCTGGCCTCTTCCACGCGCTCCAGGATCTTGATCTGCTGCGCCGCGCTGTTGAGGGCCACGGAGAGCACTTCGATCTCCGCGTGACCGCCGACTTTCTCCACGCTAAAGGCCTTGGGACGGGCCAGCACCACGCCGGTCCCGCCGTGGGGATGCGTGGCCGTGACCACCGTTTCGCCGCCCCAGGGCACAGTCACTTTCAGCTCCTCACCCTCGTATTGCAGGTCGGTCGCGTCAGTAATCAGACCCAGGTTGTGGCGCGCGTTCAGGCGAGCCGCGATATCGCGCGCGTCGTAGGTGGTCGGCAGGAGCAGCAGATCCGGCTTGTGCGTGGTCAGCAGTTCGCTGATCGTATCCACAGCGGGCAGGGTCAAATAGGTATCGTAGGCCGGGTCCGCGTGGACGTAGACCTTCGCCGCGCCATACTCGCCCAGCGTGGTCGCCACCTCGGCGGCCTGCGCGCCCAGCACAATCGCCTCGGCGCGGCCCAGCTTCGCCGCTTTGCTCAGCACCTCCAGCGAGGAGCGCGCGGGATGACCGTTTTCGATCTCGACCAGTGTCCAGATAGTTTTTGCCATCGTCTCTTTCTCCTCTTTTTTACAATAACTGGTAGCGCTGCAAGAAATCGGCAACGCGCTGGGCGGCGTCGCCCTCGTCTTTGACAATCTGGCCAGCCGCGCGCGCCTCGGCCTTGCCAATGCTCAGCACGCGTTCGCGCGCGCCCGCCTCGCCCACCTGGGACGCGTCGAGGCCCAGATCGGCCAGCGCCATCTGCACAAACGGCTTCTTCTTGGCGCTCATAATGCCCTTCATGGTCGGATAAATAGCTTCAAACGAGCCGCTGGCTATAGTCACCACAGCGGGTAGCGCGGCCTCGACCACCTGATAGCCGGCCTGGGTAACGCGGTGAATTCTGGCCTGCTGGCCGGTGATCTGCACCTCGCGCGCGAAGGACAGCAGGGGCAGACCCAGGAACTCGGCGATAGCGCCGGGAACCATGCCCGTATAGCCATCGGTGCTCTCGGTGGAGCAGAAGACCAGTTCCGCGCCCTCTTTTCGCAGCACCGCCGCCAGCACCCGCGCCGTTCCCAGCGTATCCGAACCGGCCAGCGCCGGGTCCGTCACCAGAATCGCCCGGTCCACGCCCATAGCCAGAGCGCGGCGCATGGCCTCCTGAGCGCTGCTCGGTCCCATGCAAACCGCCGTCAACTCGCTATTGCCCAATGTATCGCGCAGCTTAATGGCAGCGGAAATAGTGCTTTCATCTCCTGGATCAAGCACGAGCGAGACACCGCTGCGCACGAGCCGCTTTGTGTTCGGGTCGAGCTTGCTAACCACAGTGTTAGGGTCCGGGATCTGTTTCACACAGACATACATCTTCATTGTAATATTGCCTCATCTTCTGTTTGTTGCAGAACGCAAGAGTAGAGCTTGCCCATTGGGTTTCTCGGCAATCTTATTGTACCTGTCATAAAAAGTACGTGTCAACGTTGCTGGCTAACGCCAGGCTGGCCCTGCGCTTTATTCGGCAAGGAACAGGCCAGCGGACTTTCCCTCTCTTGAGTCAGGCACAAAGCCATACCAGCACCTCCCACGAAAAAGAGAAAAAATGCTCACCAGGTCATAAAAGTTCAGCTTAATAACCAGAAGTTAAAGCTTAAAACTGTCAAACTACTGTTCTTTATAGCTGTTGTGCAAGTATTTACAAGAGCTATGATCTCAGTATCGCCTCATCAGAGATTTCCCTCAAGTTTCCGCATCCGAGGATCTCAGCAGATAGAAACAGTTTTAATTATTTCAGATATTGCACATATTTCATTTATCAGGTATACTGATGGTGTGATCAGGATACAAGTCCAAGAAAGGTCTCAACAAAGGAGAAATCACATGGCCACCCCGACACTCCATAAGACTCTCATATCACCAATAGAGAGCGAAAAACCCTTACTTAATAAAATAGACGGAGCGTTGGCGCACTCGACAACGACACCGAGCCTTATCGGCCCTGGTGGAGAAATTATCCCATTACCCATGACCATTTTTAGAGTGCTGAGAGAGGTTGTTTTCCATATGATGCGGGGAAGAGCAATTTTCCTCATTCCAGAAAAGCAGGTTTTAACAACGCTAGAGGCGGCAAAGCTGCTAGACGTTTCAAGGCCTTTCTTGGTAAAGCTTCTAGACGAAGGAA